>CALLYM010000272.1 GCA_937858155.1 uncultured Phycisphaerales bacterium
GGCGGCGGCCGTGGCGGCGGCGGTGGTGGCGGCAGCGGCGGCTGGTAATCAGCCCTGCTCAAGCACCCTCGCTTGACAACTCAATCATGAACACAACCGGGACCCTCGTGGGTCCCGGTTGTTGTTTTGGCGCTGTTGCCTGCGCAATGAAAAACCCACCGCGCGGGCGGTGGGTTTCGGTTGAACCGGCGTTCCGCGTCAGCGTCCGCGCGAGGGCAGGTTGCGCAGCGCGACCAGCGTGAGCTCGATGTTGAGGTCGATGTTCCCAGGACGGGTCGATGAGAGCCCCGGGTTCGGCTGGTTCAGGCCCGCGGGCAGGTGCACCTTGCGTGTGCCGCCGATCTTCATGCCCTTCATGGCGATCGCCATCAGGTCGAAGCGACGCTGCACCATGTACTCGTTGGGGATCCAGACGCACGGGTTCGCGGCGTCCGCCTTCTCCACTTCCTTGCCGTCCTTGTCGGTGGTGGTGTGCGTGGTCACGGCGACGAACGAGTCCCCCACTTCTGCGCCCGTTCCCGGGTGCACGTCTTCAACGTGGAGCGCGTCCACGATCTGGATCACAAACACCAGGTCTGTGTTCGCCGGGATGTCGGGCCCGCTTCCGGTGGCGCCGTAGCCCAGCGCGGACGGGATGGTGAGGCGCCGGATGCCGCCGACCTTCATGCCGGGCACGCCCTTGGACCAGCCCTGGATAACGCCGTTGAGCGAGAAGCCCAGGGGCTCGCCGCGGTTGAAGGCGGAGTCAAAGACGTGGCCATCGCTCTTGCGGGTGCCGTGGTAGAACGCGACGACGGCGTCGCCAGCCTTGATCTCATAGCCGTCGCCGATCTTCAGGTCTTCGACGATGAGGCCGCCCTCAAGGGTCTCGGTCTTGACGACGGGCATATCGGGCACGGGGATTCCTTTCGAGGCGGGTTCCGCCGGGGGCGTGGTGGTCGCCTCGGTCGTCTGCTTGGGCGCGGTCTGGCCCTGCTGGGCGTTCGCCGACGGCAGCGAGAAGGCCGCGCCAGCGATCACGAGGGTCGCGGCGATACCGGCGAGGAGAGAGCGGGCGGAGAATCGGTCAGCGGTTTTCATGGTGTCCTTTCAAGCTGGGAAAAGCTGAGGGCGAAGGGTAGGGGAGACCCTCCGGGGGTTATCCAATGGCCTGACCAGCGCACTTCTGTGGAAATCTGGCCCCGATCACCACGGTTTGTGCGACACTTTGTGGTGATCGACGCGCGGCGCTTGCGGCGCAGGCCGGTCTTGATAGTCTATGGAACACGTCATGTCCTCGTTCCGTGCCCACAGAGACCGCAAAGGAGATTCGCATGCGCTTTGTCCAGCAGGTCGCACTCGTCGCGGAAACCGAATCCATCAGTTTCTCCGAGCTTACACGCGTGTCCGCTGCGCTGCAGAAGCAGGCGTCGCGGGACCTTGAGCGGTACTGGGATATCACCGCGACGGTTGATCCCTTCGTCAGCCTGGACGATGTGCCGCCCGGCTACTGGCCCATCATTGTGCGCGACGACATCCCCTACGAGGCCGCGGGGATCCACATCGACAAGGACGGGCAGCCGCTGTCGCTGGTGACGGCGTCGGACGAGTGGTCGCTCACGGCGAGCCATGAGCTGCTGGAAATGCTGGTGGACCCCTTCGGCAACCGGCTGATCGCGGGTGTATCACCCATGCCGGGCCAGGGGCGCGTCGAGTTTCTCGTCGAGGTCTCTGACCCGAGCGAGGACGTGGCGTTCTCGTACCACGCGAACGGCGTGCGCGTGTCGGACTTCTACACGCCACGGTACTTTGATCCCGTCGCTGCGCAGGGCGTGCAGTACTCCTTCACCGGGGCGATCAAGCAGCCGCGCGAGGTGCTGAAAGGCGGGTACCTCTCCTGGCATGAGCCGGTCAGTGACCACTGGTTCCAGATGACATGGTTCACGGGGAACAAGCCCACCTTCCGTGACCTTGGGCCGCTGACCGCACGGGGCGGGATTCGCGCGCAGATCGATGCGCTTACCAGCAAGCACAAAATGAAGGTCATGGGGCTTGGGAAGAAGGAAGCACGCAAGGCGGAGAAGAGTGTCGCCATGGCCGGGGTGCTTGCGTCCGTCACCACCGCTCCCGGCACTCGCTCTGGTTCCCGCGCGAGCCTGATGGAATCCCCCCGCGCCGCGTCGGGTCAGCGGTTCAGCGTGGACGTGTACCGCACGAGCGAGGCGAAAGCCTCGGCGCTGCGGAAACAGATCAAGGCGGTGCTAAGGAAGGCAAAGTAAAGAGAGTCGGCCGGCCCTACTTCCTGGACTTCGCCGGTGCGCTCTTCTTTGCCGTGGCGCGAGAACCTGGCTTGGGCATGCCGCCCAGTTGAGCCATCCGCTTCTGGATGAACTCACGGGGAGAAGGCGAAGCACCTCCGCTGTCAGTTTGCCCACCCGGCGTGGCGGCTTGCTTGATCAAGTCCGATATTTCATCGTGCAACCGATCAGCACGGGCCTTGGAGGCCGCACGCATCTGCTCGTTTACCACTTTTCGAGGTCGCTTGGCCATACCGGGAGTTTAGATGCCGGAATTCATGACAGTCTCTTCATAATCCGCACGCATGCTGCCCGGGCCGGTGTGTGGCACGAGGGCCCGCAGCACAGGAGCATGTCTATGAAGCGTTCAGTCTTTGGCGCGTGTGTCGTGGCGGTGGTGGCGTTGTCGGGTCTACCCGCAACCTCGGTTCTTGCAGCAGAAGTTGTGCCCGGAACGACCCTGCCCGACTCCTCCACCCTAGTGGGGTTCGGCGCTGCGGAGTCGGTCGCGAAGGCGCGTTCGGCCCTCACCACGACCCGTATCAATCTGGAGCCCGACGAGGGGGCGTGGCGCTACCGCGTCGAGGGATTTGGCGTGCGTGGTCAGCGCATCCGCGTGGACGTGCTCGCCACCACCGGTGACGTGATCCGTGTCCGCAACGAAGGTGGCGGCGGGCGCCTGTCTCGCGAGGCGGCGGCGATCCGCGCTGCGGTCAATTCCTTCACGGTTTCCTTTGCCCAGGCGGCGGACATTGCCGCCACCGCCAATGCCGGGTTCTTCGTGCATGATGTGCGGCTCGAACTCCGCAACGGCACGCTGGTGTACAAGGTGCAACTGGTGAACGCAACCGCTTCTCGCGAGGTCCGCCTGAACCCGGTGGGCGGCGCGATCATCTCGACGCAGGCGGGTGACGACACCGGCGGCGGTACAGGCGATGCGCCTAACCACGATCAGAACGACGACCACGGAGGCGCCGCGGGGAATTCCGGGAATGCGGGCGGGTCGAATACTGGCGGCTCCAACTCCGGAAACTCGGGTTCGAGCAACTCCGGAAACTCGGGTTCGGGCAACTCTGGGAATACACCCCAGACGGGCAACATCCCCAACCAGCCACGCGCGGTCGCCGCGGCGCTCGCGGCCGCGCTCGCAGGCGGCCCTTCGGGCACTCAGCTGGTGGAGTCACGCTACGTGCGGATCCGCAACCAGATGCAGTTTGAGGCGATCACCCTCGCGCCCGGCAACATTGGGACGAGGACGCGGTTTGATCTCCGCACCGGGAACATTGCGGGTGTCTCGGGCGAGCAGGTAGGGTCGGACGATCTTGCCCGGCTTGCTGCATTCCAGGCGGCCCTGGGTGGCGCAGCGTCGATCACGCCGGACGCCGCTGTCACGTCGGCGTGGAACGCGAACCGCGGCGATGTGCTGCGTGTGGAGCCGAGCGTGCAGAGGACCACCCCGGTGTACGAAGTGCGCATGCTGCTGGGCAACCGCGAACGCACCATCAAGGTCCACGCCGTGACCGGCACGGTGGTGAACTGAGAAGCCGACCGAGGCAAGATTCGAACGGGACGCAAGGGGCGGCCGCGGCAAGCGGTCGCTCTTTGTTTACTCGGGTACCCGACGTAGTCGGGGCGCTCGCCCGCAGTTTCGCGTGGTTCGCGGGGCGTCGTGCGAGCGGTGTGAAGAAGGCTCAAGTGCGGCGATCAAGACAGCGCATCGCTGCGCGCCAGGAAGTACCACGCGCCCATGCACGCCGCGAAGAGCACCCACATGAGGATGAGCGACGAAACGAAGTAGGGGTACACGCACAGCGCGATGCCCGCGCCCAGGCACGGCATGTTCACGTCCTTCTTGCCGCGCATGAACAGGACCATGCCGACCATGCTGATGATGATGCCCGAGAGGAGCGACCAGGGGTTGCCGAAGTCCATGGAAGGAGGATCGGCTGGCGGCTGGCCGTGGTGGAGGCACGGGCGTGACGGCGGGATGATCGGGCCTGAGAGCGCCCGCTCAGGCTTGCGGCCCGGTCCCTATCGGACGCGACTTCCCGCACTCCGGGCAGGGTGCGTTGGACGGCAAGCCGCGGAGGTCATAACGACAGACGGAACACAAACCCGCCTTCGCGGCTCTCCGCTTTCGGAGGAACCCGGGAAACGCGGCGATCGCGTACAACGCTGAGCCGTAGGCGGCGGTGTTCCCGGCGAGCCCCAGCGCCAGTGGGTGTGCTGGGTAACGCGTTTCTCCGATGGACACGCTGTTGGCGGAGGCGATATCACTGCTGAAGCATCCGTGAAAAGAATGCCATTCGCGATGCTGAAGGCATCGGAACGGCAAACCGAACGAACACACGCTGAGGTTATTCGATCCTATTTTGAAGGCGGCGTCGCCGTCTGGTTCGCCGGGCGAGAGCGAGACCTTCCACGGGAGTTGGCCATAGATGACAACGGTGCTCTCACCATCGGACTTTTCAAAGCCCTCGGTCGTCGAGTAGTACCGGTTCGTTTCACCCGGCTGCTTGAACACGCGACGCGCGATGCACGTTTTCCCATCCGGTAATACCCATGCGGTTTCGTCGACCAAGTGCGACATCTTCCACGCGGGCCAGCGTGCGAGCGCCCAGGCGACCGCAACGCTGACACACGGGCCCAGTGCGAGGCAGGCGATCGCGCGAAAGAGCTTGATACGGGGGCGTGGCACGAGTTCCTGTACGCTTGATCAAGGGCATGGGTGCGAGAAAAACCCCGGCGAGGTGCCGGGGTTTGGGATGGTGTTTGGGTGTGGGAGCCCCGCGTTAGCACTTGGGGTTCGTGCGTTACCGTGCCGCCATCTTCTTCTTGCCCTTCGCCACAGGCTTCACTTCCTTCGTCACGCGCTCGCTCGCCGCCTTCTCGAACAGGTCGGCGAACTTGCGGGCCTTGCGGTTCTTCCACTGGCGGCGGTGGTAGGCGTCGCTCGCGAGGAGCGGGAACAGGGCCGAGTACTCGCCGAAGACCATCTGCTCGTGCACGACATCCACCTTGCCCCAGGAGCAGGCCTCGCGGAGGGTGCTGCCGCTCAGCGCGCCGTCGCGGCTGTCGGCGACGGTGAACTGGATGGCGTACTTGTGCATGCCCACGTCGCCGCGGGCCTTACCGCCGCGCTTCTCGACGAGCAGTTCCGCCGCCACGACGATGTCCTGAGCGAAGTTCTTAGGCACGCCGCCGCCCATCATGAGCAGGCCGGTGTCGGGGTTGGCGAACTTGATCTCGGTCAGCTCGCGGAAGTCGGCGCCGCTGTCAAAGGCCATCATCTGCTGGCGGCTCTTGCCCTGCTCGATCATGTCCACCTGGTGCATGACGATGCCAAAGCCCGCGGAGCAGTCGCTGAACGCCGGGCAGAAGATCGGCACACGCTTGCGGTGGGCCGTCAGCACGAGGCTCTCGTTTTTAGGGTGGTGCTTGGCGAGGTACGCGCCCATCGCGTCGATCAGTTCCCGGCTGGAGTACGCGCCCGGGCCGTTGTCCTTCAGGAACTGGTCGAACACCTTCTTGGTCGCGTCGTCGCAGGCGCGGAGCTCGTCCTCGTCGATGTAGGTGTCGTAGATGCGGTCGATCATCATGTCGCGGAGCGTGGGGTCGTCCACCGGGGGCGCCTCGGGGCTGCCGGGGGCGATGTAGTGGCGGAACCCCAGCCCCTCGAAGAAGTCCTGGTCCACGATGTTCGCGCCGGTGGAGACGATGGCGTCCACCATGTTGTTCTCGAGCATCGTGATGATGGCCTTCTTGAGGCCGGCGGAGATCATGCTGCCGGCGAGGCACAGGATGACCGCGCAGTCGTTGTCCGCGAGCATCATCGAGTAGATGTCGCTGGCCTTGGCCAGCGTGCGGCTGGTGTACGCCATGTCGCGGTACGCGTCGATGACGGGGCGGGCGTCGAACGCCGTGATGTCAATGTGCTGAACGGGGCGGGCGAGGAGGTCCTTCTTTGTCCACTTGGCCATGTCAGTGCCTTCCAATCTGGTCCCGCGCAAGGGCGCGGGACCGGTCTGGCCAACCCCCCTGGCCCGGGTCTTTTCACATCCGCGGGGGTGACGCGGCGAACAGCGAATTCTAGGACGATTCTTGGGAATTCGGGGCCCTTGTTCGCGGCTTTGCGCAAGTTTCGCGGCGCGACTTACGGCAAGCGGCACAGGCGTCACCGCCGGAGAGGGGATTGCACTCCGCGCGGTTCCTAAGGCTCAATTCGCCCGTCAATGTCGCCAATAGCAGGCGGAGTGAAGCCGCGCGTTCCATCCACGCGCCGGTTGGGAGTACTCATGCTTCTCAAGAACCTGCGCCTGACCTGGAAACTTGCCCTGCTCTGCGGCCTGCCGATTACGGGGCTGGCTGTCTTCGCAACAGTTGCTTTCCAGACTGTGCGCGAGGTGCGCGTGCAGGGGCCGGCGTACAACCAGATCATCCTCGGCAAGGACCTGATCGCCGACATCCTGCCGCCTCCGGCGTACGTCATCGAGACCGATCAGGTGGTCCTGCAGATGCTCAGCGCGGCGGACCAGCAGACGCTGGAATCGCTCATCAAGCGCACGCAGCAGCAGCGGAAAGACTATGACTCGCGCATCACCTACTGGCAGGACAATCTCCCCGCGAGCCCGATGAAGGACAAGCTGCTCGGCAGCAGCCAGCAGACCGCCCGCACGTACTTCGATCTGCTCGAGAACCAGTTCCTGCCCGCCGTCCGTCGGCATGATCTTGAGACCGCCACGGCGGTCGCGACCGGCCCGATGCACGAGGCGTTCGAACAGCACCGCGCGGCGATCAACGAGGTGGTGACGCTCGCAACGGACTTCGCGTCGCACAACGAGTCGGAGGCTGCCGGCGTGCTGGCGGCGCGGAATCGGCTGCTGTGGACGGTTGCGGGCTGCGCGGGCGTCTTCTCCGTCCTCCTGGGGTGGCTGCTGGCCAAGAACATCAGCGGGCCGCTGTCGCAGATGCTTGTCACGGTCGACGGCATCGCCAGCGGGCGCCTGGACCTCTCGAGCCGCGTGGACGAGAAACGGAAGGACGAGCTCGGCCTTCTGGGCGCGGGCGTCAACCGGTTCGTGGGCAAGCTGGAAGAACTGATGTCGTCGACGTCGCAGGCGGCGGACGACTTGACGCAGTCTTCGGGGGCCCTCAACGAACTGGCGGCGTCCATGAACGAACGCATGGAGAGGCAGACCAGCCGCGTGCGTGAGATCGCGGCCGCCGTGACGGAGATGTCCGCGTCGGCGTCGGAGGTCGCGAGGCAGGCGGCGGACGCGTCCGCGGCGGCGGCGGACTCGGGCCGGGTGGCGGGTGAGGGCGGGGAGTCGATGCGGACAAGCATCGCGGGGATGGACGACATCCGCAGCGCGGTGCAGAACAGCACCCAGCGCGTGCACGCGTTGGGTGCACGGACCGAGTCGATCGGCGAGATGATCAAGGTCATCAACGACATCGCCGAGCAGACCAACCTTCTCGCGCTGAACGCGGCGATCGAGGCCGCGCGGGCCGGCGAGCACGGGCGCGGCTTTGCGGTCGTGGCCGACGAGGTCCGAAAGCTTGCGGACCGCACGACCAAGGCGACGGAGGAGATCAGCCAGTCCATCCGGCAGATCCAGGCCGAGACCAAGCAGGTGGTGCTGAGCATGGATACGGGTGTCGCCAAGGTGGAAGAGGGCTCCCACCTTTCCGTGCAGGCGGGCGAGAGCCTGGAGAAGATCGTGGGTGGGTCTTCGAGCGTGAGCCGCATGATCAGCTCGATCGCGACCGCGGCGCACCAGCAGTCCAGCACGACCGAGGAGCTCAGCCGCTCGCTCGAGGAGATCGTCAGCATCAACCACGCCGCGCACAACGAGCAGGAGACTCTCGCCGCGGTCTCTGCGAAGGCGGCTATGCTGCGCGGAGTGGTGGAACAGAGCGGGCTGCGGCTCGCCAAGCGTGGCTGACGGGGCCGCCCGCTCGACAGCATGACCGGCCCGCGGTATGCTGTCCGCCCGCATGCTGCGTACATACGAACCGTCCGGGCGTGTCAGCCCCCTCGCGGCCCTCACTTTCCCCCTGGCGATCTCGCTGCTCGTAGGGTTGGCGTATCCATACCAATGGGTCCTGTTCCATATCAGCCTGAGGAAGCTGCTCATCTTCTGGGTGATCGGCGGGATGGTGTGTGTCGGCTTGGCGGTGCTGCTGGCGGCGCGGTTCGGGAAGGTGCGGGGCATCGGCTGGGGGATTCTGCTGGGCACGCTCGCCGGCGCTGCGTACGAGGGCGCGACGTTCTGGACGTTGTTTGTGATGGATCCGGACGGTCAGCGCGCGGGCCGGGGCCTGATGGAGTACCTCTCCTTCCGGCGGACCCAGGGTTACCACTGGAACCAGAGCGGGTCGTCGGTCATCAGTGGTGCGCTGCTCCTCGCGTGCTGGGCGGTTGAGTCGGTCCTCATGCTGCTCGCGGGGCTGATCGGCGGCGCGATGGGCGGGGCAGGTCCGTTCTGCGAGTCGTGCGGGCGTTGGGCGAACAAGGACCTCTGGCGGTTTGACGTGCGCGGGCTCGCGGACGCCGTGGGCACAAGCATCAAGAACGCGCAGTCGTTTGATGCGCTCATGAACGTCCCCGCCGCCGGCGGGGGCGGCGCGATGGGGCTCCGCTACGCGGTGCAGGGGTGCCCGTGCGGGCAGACCGCGACCGTGACGGTCTCCAGCGTGACACCGGGTGATGACGACAACGACACGACCCAGCTGGTCTCGGACGTCCTGGTCGGGGCCAAGGACCTGGCCAAGCTCTTCACCTGGGCAGAGCGCCGCGACCCGGCGATGGTGGAGAAGAGGCCCAGGCTGGACATGCAGCCGGTGTCGCTTGCCGATGCGCCGGACGTGGAATCCGCGGCCGCCACCAGCGTGCCAACGCCGCTCGTGCGCGACCTCGAGAAGCTGCCGACGGGTGACCCCCGGTCGTTCGACCGGCTGGGCGGCGATCACGGATCGTCGAGCTCGATGAACGAGGACAATTCGTTTACGCGGCAGCTGCGGGATCGCCTGCGCGCGGGCGACTTCACCGCGGCCAAGGAAGCACTGCGCGGGCACCGCGACGCGAACGACCTGGCGTTCGTCGCGGAAGCCTGCGCCAGCTGGAGTGGCGAGCCACCAAGGTTCCTCGCTGCGTGGGAAAGGGCCGAGCCGGACTCCGCGGCCCTGCACCTCATCCAAGGGCTGCACGGCATCAAGTGGGCGTGGAAAGCGCGGGGCGCGTCATGGAAACCCAAGGACTACCCCGAGTTTCAACGCCGGCTCGAGGCCGCGGAGGCCCAACTGTCGCGGGCGGCTGCGAAGGTTTCGAGAGACCCGACGGCGTGGTCGGGCCTGATCCACGTCGCACGCGGGCGGTCACGCCCATCCGACGGGCACCGCGCGTTCGAGCGTGTGCTGGAGCGGACGCCCGACCACTACCCCGCCCACGAGGCGATGCTCTTCCTTCTTATGAGCAAGTGGCACGGGTCCACCGAGAAGATGTTCGACTTTGCACGCAGGACCGCGGCCGGTGCCCGCCCCGGGTCGGTGCTCCCTGCCCTTCTTGTGGACGCTCATCTTGAGCAATCGCACGAGGTCTGGCGGGAGAAGGGCAAGTCCGCCGGCAAAGGGTACTGGAAGGAGCCCTCGGTACGCGACGAGGTGCATTCCGCGTGCCTCAAGGTCTTTGCCCCTGGCGCCCACAAGGTGGCGATGCTCACACCCATGGCCCGCGCGAAGTTCGCGTGGGCTCTCTGGATGTGCGGCGATCATCGGGCGGCCGCAGAACAGATGCAGATCATCGGGCCTGAAACTCCGTGGGGTCCTTTCACGCCCGCGCTGCTCCCCTGGGGGCTGATGCCCGGCTCCTACAAGGCGGCGAGGCGCCAGTGCGGCGCGTGAACGGGCACGACAAAAAACCCGGCGCGCGGGCGCCGGGGCATAGTCATGCAAGGCTCGGATTTGGGGGGATGCGACCCGGCTAGGCCCGGCGCTTGTCGGCAACGTTCAGGCTGCGGCCCGCGCGACGCTTGCGGTTCAGCAGCTTGCGGCCGTTGGTGGTCTTCATGCGGGCGCGGAAACCGATGGCCCGCTTGCGCTTGATGCGGCTGACGCGCTTGGGATAGTGCGTGGACATGGAAAGAACCTCGGAAAGCGGTGCGGACAGGAACCAGGGAAGCCACCTGAACAGGTCATGTGGCGTGCCGGGCCTTGATCCTAGGCGATCAGGTCAGCCGCGGCCAGTGCCGCCGCCCTGGAGTGACCGCGTGCTGTGTGCGCAGACGCTGCGCCGGTGGTTACACTTTCCTGTTGCGCGGGGCCCTTTGGGCCGCGCGGGAGGGTTCCATGGGTGTCCGGCGTTTCTGACGGACGAACCCAGGCAGGGAAACGACCGATAGTGCCGCTGTCCATGCTCGATTCTGTCACACAAACCACGGTGGAGGGCGTGCTGGGCTACGCATTCACCAACGGTGCGCTGCTCGGGCAGGCCCTGACGCACTCCTCGATGATGGAGGCGGGGGGCGAGCACAACGAGCGGCTGGAGTTCCTGGGCGACGCCGTGCTGGGGCTGATCGTGTGCGACCTCCTGTACCGCAACTACCCGCAGCTGCGCGAAGGGGAGATGACCAAGATCAAGAGCCACGTGGTTTCGCGCGAGACGTGCGCGGCGATCGCGAAGAAGATCGGGCTGGACAAGCACCTCATCCTGGGCAAGGGGATGCTCAATTCGCGGAGCCTGCCTCCTTCGCTCGCCGCGTGCGCACTTGAGAGCGTCATCGCGGCGGTGTTCATGGACGGTGGGTATGCGGCGGCGGAACGGTTTGTGGTGCCGCTCGTGCTCCCGGTGATCGGGAGCGCGGCGGACAGCGGTCACCAGCAGAACTTCAAGAGCGTTCTCCAGCAGTGGGCGCAGCAGCACCACACGGGGAAGGCGGCGGCGCCGGTGTACCGCATCCTGGACGAGCAGGGCCCCGACCACGCGAAGTGCTTCAAGATCAGCGTGGAGATCGCGGGGCGGAGGTTCGAGCCGTGCTGGGGGGCGACCAAGAAGAAGGCCGAGCAGGACGCGGCGCTGACAGCGCTGCGGGAATTGGGTCTGGTGCAGGGGACGGGGGAAGAGTTGCGGGTGGTGGCGGAGGGAGCGAAGTAACACGTGTGGTGGTCGTTCAGCGCGCTGTACCATCACCCATGGCACGCACGGATATCACAAACGAGGCGGTGGCGGCGCGGCTCGAGGAGATCGCCCGCCTGCTGGACCTCCTAGGGGAGGACGGGTTCAAGGTGAACGCGCACGCTCGGGCGGCCCGTGCCATAGAGGCATTGCCGGGCAGCGTCGCCGCCCTCGCCGGCGACAAAAAGGCCCTCCTCGCCATTGAGGGCATCGGTCCCAAGATTGCGGACAAAATCATCGAACTGTGCGAGCACGGCAAGATCACCGAGCACGAGGAACTGAAGGCCAAGGTGCCCAACGGACTCCTGGACGTCATGCAGGTGCCTGGCCTGGGCCCCAAGACCGTGCGGGCGATGTGGCAGACGCTCAAGATCACGGACGTCGCGTCGCTCAAGCGAGCGATCGACGACGGCTCGCTCCTCACCCTGCCCCGCATGGGCGAGAAGGCAGTGGAGAAAATCAAGGCCTCGCTCGCGCTCGCGGAGCAGGGGAACGAGCGTCTGCACCTGGGGCGTGCGTGGCCCATCGCCGAGGCACTGGCGGCCCACCTGAGGGCTGTCCCGGGCGTCGCGCAGGTCCAACCGGCGGGGTCGCTCCGGCGGGGCAAGGAGACCGTGGGGGACCTTGACTTCGTGGTGTCGATGAAGAAGGGACGCGAGGACGACGCCGCCACGGTGATGGAGGCATTCCGCACCGCGCCGGGTGTGCAGGCGGTCATGGTGACAGGGGAGACAAAGACGAGCGTGCGCGTGGGTGTGGGGGACGGCAAGCGCAGCATCCAGGCGGATGTGCGCGTTGTCCCCGCCGGCAGTTTCGGCAGTGCGCTCCAGTACTTCACGGGCAGCAAGGAGCACAATGTTCGGCTGAGGGGTTTGGCGCAGAGCAAGGGCCTGACGCTGAACGAATGGGGGCTGTTCAAGGACGCCGAATGGCGGGCGTACCACGAGTCGACGCAGAGCAAGGCAAAGGGGCACAAGCCGCTACCCATGCCGAAGGCGGTGGCGGGGGCGACGGAGGAATCGATCTATGGGGCGCTGGGCGTTGCGTTGCCGCCCGCGGAGGCCCGCGAAGACCGCGGCGAGTTTGATGCTCAGAGCCCGCTGGAATTGATCAGCGTCGAGCAGGTACGAGCGGAACTGCACGCGCATACCACGGCCAGCGATGGTGTGCTCTCCATCGAGCAGCTGGTGCGGGCGGCCCACGCCCGCGGGTTTCACACGATCGCCGTGACCGACCACTCCCAGTCGTCCACCATCGCCCGGGGCCTCAAGCCCGACCGCATGCGCGAGCACATCAAGGCCGTAAGGGCGGTGAACGAGTCGCTCGGGAAGGAGTTGGGCATCCGGGTGCTGATAGGGAGCGAAGTGGACATCCTTGCCGATGGCTCGCTGGATTACAAGGACGAGCTGCTTGAGCAGCTGGACATCGTCGTCGCCAGCCCCCATGCATCGCTCTCGCAGGACCCCCCCACCGCCACCAAGCGCCTGCTGAAGGCGATCGCTCACCCACGCGTCCACATCCTGGGACACCCCACCGGCAGGCTCATCCTTCAGCGGAAGGGTCTGGAGCCCGCGATGGACGAGATCATGAGCGCGGCGAGGGAGCATGACGTCGCTCTCGAGATTAACGCGCACTGGCTCCGGCTGGACCTTCGCGATACCCACGTGCGCATGGCGACGGACAACGGCTGCCTCATCGCCATCAACTGCGACGTCCACCAGCCCGACGACTTCGACAACCTGCGCTTCGGCGTTGCCACCGCCCGTCGGGGCTGGGTGACGCCAGCACGATGCATCAACACGTGGGACGCAAAGAAGTTGCATACCTGGCTGGGGCTGTGAGCACGTAAGCGGCTGCAGTAACAAGGTCTTGCAGCAAAATCCCCTGTTTGAGGTGTGCCGCAACCCATATCTATCTATGGAACCGCGCACGCGCCCACCGCGTCATAGTTAGTGGCGGTTTACTTGAAGAACCTCAGACCTTCAAGATGACCGCCACAAAGGAGAACGCCGTGAAGAACCTGATCCAGCGTGGTGCGTTGATGAGCGTGGTGCTTGCGGGGCTGGGCTTTTCCAGCGCGGCGAGCGCGGCGGATGGAAGAGGCGGTGAAGGGTACCACGGGAACCGCGTTGCCCAGGTCAAGGTCGAAGTGTCCCAGCTCGGACATGGTGGTCGGGGCCGGGGCGAGGGCCGCGGTGACCGCCGCGACTACGACCGCGGCTGCGAGAAGCCTTCGATGCGGCGTGGGCACGCGCGGGGCAACTTCATCTACGTCCGCCCGGGGCGCAAGGTGATCATCATCCGCGGCGGCGACTCGTGCAACGAGCGCCGGCGCGACAACTGCCACTGAAGACAGAATTCACAGAGTCCTCTACCCGCCGCGCCCCGCAAGGGGAACGGTCGGGCACCTGAGGGAGGAAGGGCCGGCGCGTGTCGCGTCGGCCTTTTTTTATCGCGGAGGGACGCGGAGCACAACACGCCGCGTAGCAGGGCTTTCCCTGCATCACATGGCCCATCCCGCGCACCCTCCGAGGTACAAAAACGATCGCGGGGCCGACGATTGCCAGCCCCGCGTTCGCTGCGTTGTCCTGTGAGTTCTTCCGCGTCTCCTGACGCGGGAGGGCCGGGCCTCACAGCCCGGGTGAAGATGGGAACGACTCGCGCTCCCTCTTCAGGCTGCGAGCAGCCTTACTTCTTCTTTTTGCCCTTCTTCTTGGTCTTCTTCGCCATTGATCATCTCCTTGGCAACATGGGAAGCGCCTTCGACGCAACGAAGCGCCGCAGCGCTCACCCTAAGACACGGTTCAGTATATCGGAGGATGTGCACTCTGTGCTTGACCTTTGTGGAAAAATGTGGACAACTTGGCGCGGGCACCTCCATCGCGCGCACTTCTGCGCGCGGGAAGTCAGATCGCGGAGGCGTCGAGAGGAAGCGGGGAGAGCGCAGAATGCGTGGAAGAGTTCAAAGGCGCGGGCGGTCGAATCGCAGGTGACCCATTCGATGTTGATCACCATCCTTGACGACCGTTCCGCGCACGCCGACCGCTCCGCCGACACACCGCGATTCCGCTTTTCGCCTCTGATATCCTCGAACGACGCGCCCGCACACCATGGAGCTCCCCTTGTCCACCATCCAGACCCGAGTCCTCGCCTGCGGAATGCCGCTCTTTGTCGAGGTAATGCCCTCCGTCCGGTCCGCGGCGGTCTACTGGATGCTCCCCGCCGGGTGCGCGACAGACCCCGACGACCGCGAGGGCGTCAGCACCATGATGGAGGAGCTTTTACTGCGCGGGGCGGGTGCCCGCAACAGCAAGGAACACGCAGACGCGGCCGATCGCCTGGGCGCCACGCGGGGCACGACCACGGGCACTTTCACCATGGGAATTTCCTCGACCATGTTGGGGGAGCGGGTGTGCGATGTGCTGCCGCTGCTTGTGGACATGGTGCGCAGCCCCCGGGTGGAGGACGACGCCATAGAGGCGACACGCGACCTGTGCCTGCAGGCCATTGAGTCCTTGAAAGATGACCCTCAGGAACGGGCCATGCTCGCGACCAGGGCACGCCACAACCCCTACCCGATCAACCGTTCGGGTATGGGAACCGTGGATGGGCTGACCAGGACCACCCGCGACGACCTCGTGCGCTTCTGGGATCGGCTTGCACGACCGGGCGGGAGCGCAATCGCGGTCGCGGGCGCGGTGAACGCGGACCGTGTCGAGCGCGTGCTCAACGACCTGCTGTCGGGGTGGTCGGGCGTGGCGAAGGCGCCCGCCGTCGGCCCCATGCCCCCGCGCGGGTACGCGCACGAAGACGACGATTCGTCTCAGGTGCAAATCGTGGTGGGGTATGACGCGCCGCCCGAACCGAGCCCGGACGCTGTGCTCGAGAAACTGGCGATCAGCGTGCTGTCGGGCGGCATGTCGGGCAGGTTGTTCACGGAAGTCCGTGAGAAGCGCGGCCTGTGCTACACCGTGTCTGCCGGCTACCGGGGCGACAAGGAGTTTGGCACGGTGATCGCGTACGTCGGCACCGCGCCGGAGCGAGCTCAGCAGTCGCTCGACGTTCTGCTGGAACAACTCCGCCACATCACGACACCCGAGGGAAAAGTCACCGAAGAGGAATTCCGGCGGGCGAAGGTGGGTATGAAGAGCGGCCTGGTCTTCAGCGGCGAGTCCACCAGCGCCCGGGCGGGGGCACTCGTCACCGACTGGCGCCGCCTGGGCACGCCCCGGACGCTGGAAGCTGTGGCGGCGGAGATCGAGGCCGTCACCCTGGACCAGCTCAACGCGTACTTGTCCAAGCGGAAGTTGGGGCGGATGACGATCCAGACGCTGGGGCCGGCGGGGTTGAAGGTGTGAGGTCGCACCTCCCCCTTGGGGGAGGATCGGGCTACCCTTCAACACCTCGTGGGCAGTCGCCCAGCTTTCGTCCCAGCGGAGGTTTGATATGCAAGCTTGCGTTGGTGTCGGAGCGTGGATCGCCGCCGCGGGGTTGGCGTGCGCGCAGACCACGACCGAGCCCCCGGGTTCGGCGGTGCTGAAGTTCATGGTGTTTGACCCGAGCGCCAACGCCGGCCAAGGGGCGTGGGTGCAGTCGATGACGGCCCAGCCGGGCCAGCGGGTGGAGTGGCGGATGGATGTGGTGTACGCGGGGACGAGGACGGACTTGTTCGCGCTGGGAGAGGCGATCTATCAACCGACCATCGCGAACGCGGACAACATCGATGGCGGCGACGGCGTGGACATGCTGGGGCCTTGGTGCGAGACCCAGTTCCCATGCGACTTTCCTCCGGAAGTCTGCTATCCCTTGAACCGCACCAACGCCGCGGAAGGCACGCCGCTTTCCTGCTACGGCAAGGTGGACTTCGGCCGCAACCCCTCTGGAGGTACGGGAAGCAACACGTTGACCGTCTTCCGCCACAGCAGTGGAGGCAACACGGCCCCGCCGGGCGAGTGGATCCGCATTGCGGGATCGTCTTCGACGCGGTGGGCTGGCCCGCTCGACTTCTGCCCGGTCCCAGCGCCTGATCTGAATCTCATCCTTCGGGGCGTGTCGAGTCAGCAGCAAAGCCAGGCGTTGAATTCCACGTACCACATCGCTGGAACGTCGCCCATCGTGTTCCGTCAGGCGCTGCTGCTCAGTCAGCGGGCCGAGGGCCGTGTCGTCGAGATCGGCACATTTCCAGAATCGCAGCGTCGCATGGGTTCGACATCTTCGTGCGACGACCGCCGCTATATCTCCTGGCAAACAAGCAGTTCAGACAGTGGCTCACACCGCACCCTGTACCCCACCATCTCCCCCGCATTCATCTTCGTCACCGGCTCCGCCTGCGACTCCATCGACTTCAACCGCGACACCCTCTTCCCCGACGTCCAGGACATCGCCGACTTCCTGACCGTCTTCAGCGGCGGGGCATGCCCCACAACGGCCTGCGGCGATGTCGACTTCAACAACGACGGGCTGTTCCCGGACACAGGGGACGTGGAATCCATACTGAGCGTCTTCTCTGGCGGCCCGTGCTGACCGAACCTCCCCGACGGGGGAGGTTCTGGTGTACCCTCGCCCCATGCTGCCGGACATGGGGCCCATGCGACACCTCCGACGCGCCAGCCACTCGCTGCTCCTGTGGGGCTGCGTCGCCGTGCTCGCCGCCCTCCTGGTGTACCCCATCCTCCTCACCGTCCGCGGCGGCTTCTACGCCGACCCCGGCAAGCGTGAGGGCTGGACGGCCCAGCACCTGCTCATGATCTTCCAGGACCCGCGCACACTGCACGGGCTGCTGAACTCGCTCAAGATCGCTCTCCTCACGACCACCGCCGCCATCACTGTCGCCCTGCCGCTGGCCATCCTCGGAGCCCGGTACAAGTTCCCGGGCAAGTCGTTCTTCAGCGCGATGGTGCTGGTGCCGCTCATCCTGCCGCCATTCGTGGGCGCCATCGGCATGCGGGCCCTGCTGGGGCGGGAGGGTGCGCTCAATGCCCTGCTGGGCTCGCACATGGACATTCTCGCCAACGCGAAGCTGCTGGGCGTGGTCTTCGTGCAGGCGTTCTCCCTCTACCCGATCATCTACCTCAACGCGACGGCGGCCCTCGCGAACCTCGACCCCGCCCTGGAAGAGTCGGCCCAGAACCTGGGCGCGGGGTTCTGGAAGCGCCTCTTCCGCATCACCCTGCCCCTGGTGAGGCCGGGCGTGTTCGCCGGGGCCACCATCGTCTTTATCTGGAGCTTCACCGAGCTGGGCACACCCTTGATGTTCGAGTACCCGGAGGTGACCAGCGTCCAGGTCTTCAACGGCCTCAAGGAAGTCGAGAATTCCAGCAAGCCCTACGCCCTGACCTGCGTCATGCTCGCGACCGCCGTCGGGCTGTACCTCCTGGGCAAGTTCTTCTTCGGGCGCAAGGGCTACGCCATGTACAGCAAGGCGGCCCGCGCGGGGAGTGAAGAGGTGCTCTCGGGCGGCAAGGGCGTGCTCGCGGCGGCCGCGTTTACCGTGGTGTGCTGCCTCGCCCTGCTGCCCCACATCGGCGTCGTGCTGACGAGCATCACCGTGCCCGGGCAGTGGTACCAGACGGTGCTGCCCACACACCTCACCGGACGGCATTACCGCGAAGCGCTGACGGCCGCGGATTCCTTCCAGGCGATCACGAACAGCCTCATGCTCGCCGCGAGCGCGATGGGCGTGGACATCGTGCTGGGCATCCTCATCGCGTACCTGCTTGTGCGGACGCGCGCCGCGGGACGGCAGGTACTGGACGCGCTGTGCATGCTGCCGCTGGCGGTGCCGGGGCTGGTGATGGCGTTCGGCTACGTCGCGATGAGCCTGCGGTGGCCCTTCGGCAAGGACAACCCGCTGGAGCACTTCGCGGGCGTGCTCACCAGCGACCCCAACCCCGTGCCGTTCCTCATCGCGGCGTACAGCGTGCGGAGGCTGCCGTACATCGTGCGGTCCACCGTCGCGGGGCTGGAGCAGACCAGCGGCGAACTGGAAGAGGCGGCGGTGAACCTGGGCGCGTCGCGTTTCACGGCGGTGCGGCGCGTGATCCTGCCGCTGATTGTCGCAAACCTCATCGCGGGCGGGCTCTTGGTGTTTAGTTTCTCGATGCTGGAGGTGAGCGACTCGCTGATATTGGCGCAGCGTCAGGAGGACTTCCCGATCACGAAGGCGATCCTGGCCTTTGGCGACAGACTGGGGGACGGGCCGTATGTGGCGAGTGCGCTGGGCGTGTGGGGGATGGCGCTGTTGACGGTGACGATTTTTGCGGCGAGCAGTTTGCTTGGGAAGAAGTTGGGGAGCATTTTCAGGGTGTGAGCCCGTTCGCCCTTGCCATGTAGTAGAAGGCATATGCGATCCGGAGCGTGATCCCGCTCACCATGACTGTCGAGAACAGCGCGATGAAGCCTGTAACACATTCTGACCCCACGTGTGGCGACTCGTAATTCGCAGCACGAGTCTTTGATGCGTACCGCGCAGCACACAGAAACACCGCTGCTGCACTCAATACATACCCCGCGAGCAGAAACAGATCGACCCACCTTGGAATGACCGTGATCCAGCTGCCCACTGCAACGGTGTACCTCCGTGGGTACATCTTGAGGAACTCGTGGACGAACGAGAAGACCGCGGCGGCCGCGCAAGCAAGGAGCCCTGAGGTCACGGCTCGCCGCATCCAGCGGGATGCGACAGCGTGCAACTCAGCAGACCGCAGCGCGAGAGAGCCTTCGGAGTTGTCTAGCCCGCACTCCGGACACACACGCGCTGCATTGTTCGAAGCGTCCAACGGGTAGGAGCACCGCACGCATTCGCTTGGCTGAGGATGGATGGGCGTCGCTGCTCTCACGGACCGTCCATTCTCGCAGAGAAATGCCCCCTTGTCACACCGCGCGGCTAAGCGGCTTGCTCCGACGGCGCCGAACAGGCACCCGTCCCAAAGAACCTCCAAGGCGATGTCACGAAGTTGGGCAGCGTCATTCTAAACCATGTCTGACAAGCACTTACGACATGTGTTAGTGTTTACTGTAACAAACAATCCCGCTTTCCCAAGAAAGGACCAGCCACGCCCCGTTCCGCGGAGAACTTGGCGGGCCAGCGGCATCCAACCCGCACCGAGGAAAGTGAAGATCGCCATGAGCACGCCCACGACCGAACGCACCGCCCGCATCCATAGGCTGATGTCACGCACCGCGCTGGGCACCGTCGCCCTCGCCGCAGCGCTCGCGCTGCCGGCGTGCATCGTCGCCATCGGCAACGAGAGCGACGGCACGTCCATCGATGCCGCCCCGCGGCGCGTGCGGCTGACGGACACCGAGCGGCGCGACCTGCCCATGGTCACCAGCGTGGCCGACCTGCCCACGGTGCGCAGCAGGTACGCGGCGCAGATCGGCACGCTCTCCCCCTACACCACCGTCGAGGACCTGCGCAGGGCGATGCCCGACGCCCGCTTTGTCGAGCGCAAGCAGGACGCCCTGGGCACCACCGACGCGTACAGCGTGAACCTGCAGGAGCGATTCCGCTACCGCGGGGAGTCCTACGGCCTCGAGGCCCGTGACGAGATGTGGTTCTACTTCCACAACGGCTCGCTCGTGAAGCAGGGCGCGCCGCACAACTGGCCGTGAAAACGTCACCACAGAGGGCACGAAGAGCACAGAGGAAGACATCGGAAGGAAGAAAGTGGCCCCCAAGCCCGGCGCTCGCGCCGGGCTTTTTTACTCTTCTTTGCTCTCTGTGTTCTCCGTGGTCTCCGTGATGAATCGCCCTTCCTTGATGCCCCCGGGTGCGATAACCCCAGGTCGGTCTGTAACGACCGGTGCAGGGTTTTTCTCCACACCCCGGTTGACGCGCCCCCGCCTGTTTTGCATCTTGTTGGCTGGAACACATCACCCGCGTCGGCAGCCGGGCGTCCCGGCACCGCGGGCGGACAAGCCTTCGGAGGATTGCCATGAAGTACCCCAAGTTGTTTGCCGGCGCGGTGTTGATCGCGGCGGGCGCAGCGGCGACGATCTCGGTGGGCAGCACGGGCTCCAGCTCGGGCAGCGGCCAGCCGGTGGTCGACGAGTACGCCGGTCTCCCCATGACCCTGTCCCTGACCGGCACCGTGCGCGACTTCCACGAACGCACGTACCCCAACTCCGGCCACCCGGACTTTGAGTGGCAGCCCACCGGCGGCTATGCCCAGTATTACAACATGGTCGGCGACACCCTGGACGCCGACAAGAAGCCCGTCTTCCTGAGCACGGGCAACAAGGTCAACAGCATGGCCCGCGACGCCCAGGGCCGCAACATCTTCCGCAAGGACTACATCGCCAGCCGCACGGGCGACACCACGGCCAGCGTCGCCACCACCGCGGGCGGCTCGAGCTCCACGGCGGCGAACTTCGCCAAGTGGTTCCGTGACGTGTCGGGCACAAACGTGTCCATGCCCGTCGCCATCACGCTCAAGCGTGAGGCGAACTCCAACGTCTACGTCTTTGACGACAAGACCGACGCGTCCTTCACGGCGCTGGGCGGGTTCTTCCCGATCAACGGCCAGTTGTTCGGCAACCCCTCCGGCCAGAGCAAGAACTTCGGGTTCACGTACGAGCTCGCCACGCAGTTCCAGTACACCCGCAACTCGGGCATGGTCTTCACCTTCACCGGTGACGACGACGTGTGGGTGTACATCGACAACAAGCTCGTGATCGACCTTGGCGGCGTGCACGGTGCGACGTCCCAGAGCATCGACCTGGACCGCCTGTCCTGGCTCCAGGACGGACACACGTATGACCTGCGGTTCTTCTTCGCCGAGCGTCACACGACGCAGAGCAACTTCCGGATCTCGACGACCCTGCGCCTGCAGAACATCGACCGCCCGCAGGTCACCGGCATCTTCGACTGATCCCACCAGCCCAAGGCAGTCCGCCCGCGAGGGGAGAGAGCGCAGCGCCCGGATCCGTATCCGGGCGCTGCCCATTTCGTCACCCCCCAAACCCCCGCTCCACCTACGCTTGCCGCCCATGGCCCGCTCGAAGCGCCGACAATTCGTGCTGCTGGGGCCGCCGCCCGCCGGCGGCTCGCCCCAGGCCCCGGAAGCCACTCCCCTTGGTTCGCTGCGCTCCGTGCGCGAGACGCTGGCCGCGTTCAACACAAGCAGCGACGGCTCGCCCAGCGAGGGCGCCACCGAGCGGCTGTATGGCCCCGGCATGTCGGTGGAACTCTCCCTGGGTACGGACCCGGTCATGCAGGCCATCGCCTCGGTGAACGACGAGCCCACCGCGTGGCCCGTGCTCTCCCGCCTCTGCCAGACCCACCACTGGCGCCTCATGGACATCGAGAGCGGCCGCATCATGTCGTGGTGACCAGTTCGGGCGGGCTCTTTTGCCCTTGGCCAATCCGTAGAATGGCGCATGCAAGGCACGACACCAGACTCGCAGCCGCCGGGACCCGAACAATCGGCAACGCCAGATTCACAGGCGACGCCGGACTCGCAGGCAACCCAGGCCCCGGCAAAGCCCACGGCAAGCACTGTGCAAACGCGCGTCGAGACCGTACTCGAGCGCAAGGTGCTGGGAAACCCTGTGCAGGACTGGATCTACGCCGGCGGCACCGCGTGCGCCATCCTGCTGGCGTTCTACATCCTCCGCCCGATCGTCTTCCGCATCGTAAAGCGCTTGTCCAAGAAGACCAAGACCCGCGCCGACGACATGGTTGCCGACCTCATCAAGGAGGTCCGGTGGTGGTGGATATTCGTGGTGGCCCTCGCTGTCGGCGCCCTGTTCTTGAAGGTCCCACCCAGCCCCAGCGCCGGGAGCCTGCCGCACTGGGCGCGGGTCATCGTCGTTATCGCGACCGCCCTGCAGTTCCTGCGGCTGATGCGGATCTTGGTCAACTACGCGTTGGACCACGTTCTGCGCGCCAACCGCCAGCCCGATGGCTCGCCAGACCCCGCCGTGCAAAACAGCATGGGCGTGATGCGGTTCCTCATCATGCTGGGCATGGCCATCGCGATCATCCTGGTTGCGCTGGAAAACCTGGACATCAAGGTCACACCCCTCCTCACCGGCCTGGGCATCGGCGGCATCGCCGTGGCCCTTGCCGTGCAGAACATCCTGGGTGACGTCTTCGCCAGCCTCACCATCGTGCTCGACAAGCCCTTCCAGGTGGGCGACGCCATCACCGTGGGCGACAAGTCGGGCACCGTTGAACGCATCGGCATCAAGACCACCCGCGTCCGTGCCAGCTCGGGGGAGGAACTGGTCTTCGGCAACAACGATCTTCTCTCCAGCCGTGTGCAGAACTTCAAGCGGATGCAGGAACGCAGGGTCGTCTTCACCCTCGGGCTCATCTACGAGCTCACGCCCGAGCAGCTGCAGCGCGTGCCGGCCCTTGTGAAAGAAGCCGTCCAGGCCGCGCCCCGCACGCGCTTTGACCGCTGCCACTTCAAGACCATGGGCGCATACTCCCTGGACTTTGAGTGCGTCTACTACGTGACCACGGGCGACTACCTCGCGTACATGGACGCCCAACAGGCGATCAACCTGGCTATCTTCGCTCGCTTCGCGAAGGAGGGCATCGAGTTCGCCTACCCCACGCAGGCGCAGGTGCAGCGCAAGGCCTGATATTGCCTCGATCCTGTGCGCAGCCCGGCACTACGCCCGCAGCTTCGAGATCGTGCTGGCCACCTTCGCGCCGATCCCTTCCACCGTCGCCTTCGCCTTGGCGTCGCTCAGCGTCGCGCCCTCGCCGAACGCCTCGTGCGCTTTGCTGAGCGCGAACTGCTCGGGCAGCACCAGCACGCTGATGTTGGAGAGGATCGCCCGCAGATGCACAAGGCCGCGCAGGCCGCCCAGCGCGCCGGGCGACGCCGCCATCAGCCCCGCCACCTTGTCCGTGAAGCACGACAATGGCGGCTGCCCCTGCTCCGGGCGGCTCACCCAGTCGATGGCGTTCTTGAGCGCCGCCGTGACGGAGCTGTTGTACTCGGGCGAAGAGATGAGCAGCCCCTGGTGGGCCCGGAAGATGTCCTTGAGCCGCTTGACGCTGTCGGGCGTGCCCTTTGCCTCCAGGTCCTCGTCAAACACCGGCAGCGCGAACTCGCTGAGCCTGAGCACCGTCACCTCCGCGCCGGCAGCACGTGCACCGCCCGCCGCGACTTCCACCAGGCGGTGGTTGTACGACCCTTTGCGCAGACTGCCGGAAAACGCGAGGACCTTGGGCGTGAAAGCCATGGGAAGCTCCAGTCGAAACCCGGCCCCATTCGGTGCCGAAGAGCGCACAAGGTTTCAGCAGGAAACGTAGCCACACCCTGCCGCTTACACCTGCGCGGTCGGTCCGAAGGGACGCTCGTTGTTCTTACGCGGCCTTCTTCTGGTCCGGCGCGTCCTTCTGCTCGCGTTCCTCGATTTCCGCGAGGCGTGCGAATATCCCCGCGCCACGCCGATCATCCTCGTCCAGCTGCACCTTGCCCTTGCCGGCCTTGCGGTCGCCAGACGGGGCTCTCGCGGTGCCCGCCCCGCCGCCCGCCGGTGCGCCGCGGGACAGCGGACCACCCACAAGCCCTTCGGCGTTCGCAGGCCGCTGCTGCGCTGCCTCCCGCGCCGATTCGCTGTTGTGGCAGCCCGTGCGGTACGCGCCCGCCACCGCCACCCCGATGTACAAAAGGTCCAGCCAGCGGAAGCTCCGCAAGAACATCGTCCAACCCGTGCCGAACTGGTTGGCCTGCGCCTCCCGCAGAAGGTCGTGGGAAACCGCCTGCATGTACTCCGCGCGCTCGCTGCCGGGAGTCTCGCTCCAGAGCCGCCTGGCCTCCCGCATCACTTCTGCGGGCCACCCTGAACCGTCCGGGGCCCCCATGTACCGGCCCGTCGCGGCGAACGCGTTGTACACCTCGCCCGCGTAATGATCGATCGCGACCTGCTCGCTGACGTTCCCCGAACGCTCCACCTGCCTGCTCGCAAGCGCCTGGCCCACGATCGCTTTCGCACCAACTATGCTCACGATCGCGGCAACCGCGGCAACCATGCCGGTCCCCACGCTGCCCTGGCGGTTCACTCCAAGCAGCATCGCGGCGCCCACGACCGCGCCGAGCGCGATCGCGAAAAACCCCAGGGCATACCCCGTGCAGTACGCCACCGCGCACCACCCGAGCGCACCCGCGAACCCGCCGAGAACAGCCATGAAAAGGCCGCGCCCCATCAATACGCCTCCGCCCGGATGCCGGGCACGCACACCACTGTGCCCCCTCACTATCGGCCCCCCCCGTGCGACGCTACGTCCGAATTTGACGGATTGCTCCGCTACGAAGACGCTCACTGGCGACGAACCCTAAACCAACGTCTGATATCTCCGCATGCGCAAAGAACCACCCCGGGGAGGCCCGGGGTGGCATGGATTCCGCTGTGCAGGTGAGAACGCCCTTACGAACACGCCCCACCACTGAACACGTACAGCATTAGCTCCAGGTCGTCCGAATCAGGGAAGAGGCCGTCGTTGTTGAAGTCCGTGTCGCCGCACAGGCCCGTGCTGCAGGGCCCGCCGCTGAACACACTGACGAAGTCATCGATGTCCGCGGTGTCGGGGAAGAGCCCGTCGCGGTTGAAGTCGATGCTGTCACACAGGCCCGGGCATCCAGCCGACCCGCAGAAGACCGGCACGCGGCCGACCGTGGACAACGCCTGCCCGCCCACCGCGGTGGGGTCTGTGATGAACCACTGGTAGAAGAGCACGGTGCCCGGCGCGTAGTCGCGGATCGAGATGAACGTGTGGGCCGTGCCGATGCCGTTCGCCGACGTTGTCGCGCTGTCCACGATGGACTCCGGCGTGATGCGTCCGCCCACAGGAGGCGTGCGCGACACGCCCAGCTGCGCCACGGCGTTGGTCCTCGCGCCCGACAGCCCCACACGGAACGTGAGCGAGTGCAGCTGGCCCGGGGCCTGCACAATCACCTGCGGGATCCCCCCGCCCGTGCCCGCTACGCCCGTGGCCGCGACAACGCTGGGCCTGTCCGCGGCACGGTCCGCAGCAAGAGTTGGCCGGTCAAACGGGAATGTCTGGTCCCGCACGCGCGGGTCGGTCAGCGCGTTGGTGATGAAGTCGTCGATGGGCCCGCCGACCGGGGGCGGGACGTTGATGTTCGCCGCCGCCGGGTCCAGGTTCTGGGGGAACATCGCCGGAGCGCCGGGCCCCTGGTCGTAGAACCCCAGCACCTGCGGGATGGTGGTGAACACGCCCGTGTGCATGAACCGTGTGCGCAGGCCCACGTTCCGCAGGCTGGGCACCTTGAACCGCCCAGCGTCTGCCGCCAGGCCCGTCACCGCCTGTCGTCCGTTGTCCTCGGCGATGGGGCGCAGCCCGATGTTGCGGAAGCCCTCGCCCGTGAACAGCGGCGGCACGTGGCAGGCGTTGCAGTGCGCCCCGGCCGACTGGAAGTTGTTCCAGCCCTGGATCTGGTTGGGCGTCATTGCCGTTGTGTTCCCCGCGATGAACGCGTCCCACGGTGTCTGGTCGGAGATCAGTGTGCGTTCGTACGTCGCGATCGCGAAGGCGATGCGCTGCGCGGTGATGTCGGTCGTCCCGAACGCGCGACGGAACAGCTCCTGGTACGACGCGCGGACGCCGCCCGGTGTGTTCAGGAAGGTGGTCAGGTCGGGCGGGATGTTGGTCGCGAGGTCCAGCGGACGCAGTGTGCGGAGTTTCTCGCTGACCATCGCCCAGTCCGTGCCCTGGTGGGCCATCTCGACGCTGCTCACGGGCGGGCCCACAACCTGGCTCTCCAGGCCGCCCCCGCTGGCGATCGCGACAAGCCCGGTTTGCGGATCGATGAACTGCGACCTCGCCCGCCCATCCCAGAAGTTGTCGTCGGCGTACGCAGCGTTCGCGACCGTCATCGAGAACCGCCCGGTCACCTGTGTCGCGGTCCCGAAGACCGCGGACTGTATGTAGTCGTTGTTCACGTCCGACAGGCTGACGCCCGGGGAACCGAAGGTGTCGTCCGCCGTGCCCGCGCCACCAGGATCGATCCCGGCGTTGCGGGGCTCGGACCCTCCGCGTGCGGGGCTGTGGCATGTGCCGCACGAGACCGTATTGCTGTTGGAAAGCTGCTCATCCCAGAAGAGAATCTTGCCCAGGGCACGCTTCTGCTCGGTGATGGGGTTCTCGGGCGGCACGGGCACGGGGGGCAACGCCGCGCCCGCCTTCCCCACGAGAAAAAGAACTCCCAGAACCGCTGCATGAGGAACAATTCGCGTGCGCGCACTTTGAGCCATAAACCACACTCCGCATCTATCACCCAGTCGGGTCTGTAGGCCGCCTCGTCCTCCCCGTCACGCCTGTCGTGGGGGAAACGGCCGTCGGTGGACGCACAACGCCCCACGACAGGGGTCTATTGCCGGGCTTGTAACTTTTGTTGGGCCAGGATTTCAGCGGGAATTCGTTCCGCTTGAACTCCGGGCAACCGCCCAGATGTACGCACGAAGCTCCGCCGCATCCTCCGTAGTGAGGGCTGCTTTTCGGTTCATGCGGGGCAGGACCTCGCTCCACTCCTCGAGCGAGCGAGACGCCGGCTCTCTCAAGCCATGGCACCGTGTGCAATCGCTCATGAGTGTGACGCGCCCGCGCGTCAGCGCGGCCTCCGTCACGCCGGGGTCCGCTGAAACCAGAACCCGGGGAGTCACTCTGGGCGGTTCGGCGCGAGGTGCGGAGCACGCCGTCGCAAGCGCGCACGCCATGACCGGCATGACGAGGCGAAGAATGTCGTGGTGGAGGCTCATCAGAACTCGATCTCGAAGACAAACCGCAGTTGCAGACGCGGTTCCTCGTCGCCGCCCGTCACGAGAAAGAGCGGAGCAACCGTCACCGCCCAGTTGTCGCCCTTCTCGGAGAATGGCGAGCCGTGGTAAGACAGGTTGGGGCCCACAAAGAGATTCTGGTCCTCGCCGCTGTCCCAACTGGGCAGGGGCACCTCGTGCAGCAGTTCCGCGCCGACAAACAGGCGTTCCTGCGCCTCGTACGACACGCCCAGCGACTGCCCGACCTCGCCGTTGGCCTCCTCGTACCGCCCCTCGTCCGTCGTCTCCCATGCGGCTTCGGCGAATGCGTTGTACACCAATTCGGTTTTATCCCAATTCTTCTGGAGGATGAGTTTTCCCTCCACGAACACCTCTTCTTCGCTCGCCCCCACCTCCACCTTTGCGCCCACGCCCAGATCCTCGCTCACTGGGTCGAGGAAGATGTGACGCACGTCCACAGCGACGTGATCGAAACGCGGTCCGTCCTTCTCGTCGTCCGGGCCGGTCGTGATGTGCCAGGCGGGCACTTCTACGCCGATCTGAGTGGACTTGTTAATACCAAACTCGAGTTCCTCGCGGAAGTTGAACTGGTTGAAGTCGCTCTCGTCCTTGGTGTGCGTCTGCCACGTGGTCCAGTGCTCAAACTCGACCAGCCCGGGGGGCGTCACACGCGCTTCATCACTGAAGACCAAGCGTCGGTCATCCGCCCGGGCAGACGATGCACCATACCCGACGCCAAGGCCGCAAACGATGAACAGGCAAACACGATCGCGTTGCATGGCAAGCATCCCTTCAGCAAAAACAGGGGCTCATTTTCCGTGGAAGACGAACACGTGTGGTCAATGCTAGTCGAGGTGCTACAGGCACGCCCCACCACTAAACACGCTCAGCAGGCTGTCGATGTCCGCCGTGTCCGGGTACAGGCCATCGTTATTGAAGTCGATGTCCCCGCACGTGCCCGTGGAGCACGGGCCGCCGCTGAACACGCTCAGGAAGTCGTCGATGTCGGCCGAATCCGGGAAGAGGCCGTCGCCGTTGAAGTCAATGCTGTCGCAGACGCTGACGCCCACACAGTCGGTGCCCGTCACGACAAAGTCGTCGATGCCCGCCTCGATCACGCTGCCGACATCGGCGTCCTCGGCGATGAAACGCACACGCAGCTGCGAAGTGGGCGAGAGCGACAGGCTCGCGAGCGTCCACGTCGCCGCGCGCCAACCCGTCTGGACGTTGGGGTCGTCGACAGGCCCCGGGCCCGTGGTCTGCGCCGCCGTCCATGTCGAACCGCCGTTCGTCGATACTTCCGCCCGGAAGACGTCCGCGCCCGGCCCGCCGCCGCCGACATTCGTGTACCAGCGGTTGTACGACACACGGACGTTGCTGTACCCCGCCGCATTGATGATCGGGCTCGTGAGAGTGACCGTGCCCCCGTCAAGGTCGGTCGTGCCGACGGACTCACCCACCGCACCATTACCCGTCACGTAGCACTGCGTGCCCGCCGGCGTCGTGTCATCCTCGGGCGCGGCCGCGGTGCCATTGGGGTCCACCCGCTGCCAGAACCCGCTCGTGGCCCCCGCCGAAGTCGCGGTCCATCCGCGGTCGATCTCAAAGTCGTCCGCGAAGATGGTGCGGCCAACACCGATGGACGTGGAGGGAGGCGACCCCGCCGGCGCAACCACCGTCACGGTCGTCGTCGCGGTCGCCCGGACGGAATACGTCACCGTCGATCCGCAAGGCTGACCGGGGATTCCGGCCACGTACGTGCCCGGGTCGCCCATGGGTGTCATGGCGATCAGGTTCAGGGGACCACCGTTCACGCTGTAACGCACCACCGGGGACGTGGGCACCAGGACCTTCGTCCCGTTCTTGATCCGGGCCTGCACCGGCATGACCGTGTTGGGCGGGCTCACCTCGCCTGGGCCGGACAGGATGTCCACGACCAGCGGCGTCGTGGAGGACGCAAGGGTGAGCGTGTACAACTGCGGCGCGTTGGAGATGGACGAGGACGAGACGCGGAGGGCGTAGGTCCCGGTCGCCATGATCGACCCACGGAAGTTGATGGGCGCGCCCGTATTCGCGAACGTGCGGGACTCGAGGGTGGTACCCGAGCTGTTGAGCAGCGAGATCGTGAAGTCCGCCGCGCCGTTGGAGTTGCCGAATACCCCGTAACAGCACGAGCCGCTCTGGCCAGCGCAGGCCTGACCCGCGTCGTCGTACACAAACCCCAGCGGTGTCAGCGTCGCGTCCACCACCGTTGATGTGCCGGTCGGGAACGTGAAGGAGTAATAGTCCACGTCCCCGACCGCGTCGAGCGAAATGGTGGATGCCGTGGAGACGGCCGGCGCGGGTACCGCGCCGAGCGTGACGCCGCCAGGGGTGAGAGGCCCGACAACCGTCGCCGTCGCCTGCGTATCGTTGGGCTCGAACGCGTCACCGTAGTTGAGGTGCGCGAAACGGATGTCGTCCTGCCGCGGCCCGTCATACGCGGTCTGGGCGAACGGCTCCATCAACTTGTTGGTCTGCACCGGGCACACGTGCGCCGCGCCGAGCCCATGCCCCGCCTCGTGCGCCACCACGTTCCGGAACCGCAGCGAATTGCTCGCCGTCGTCGCGAAGAACGAGTCGAATGAATTGATCACCATGTCCCCGTACGCCGACTCGCCTGCGGTGGGGTTGGGGTAGTAGTTGTACGCCAGAATGCCCGAGTTCCCGTCGATGTTCTTGGCGCTGATGCGCACATCGCCCCGCACCCCAGCGACGCCGTCCGCCGTCGGAAACGCCGCGCCATCGTCGCTGGCCTCGTAGACATAATTGATGCCCGACAGCTCCGACCAGCGGTTGAAGATCGACGTGAAAAGCGGCTGCCAGGTGGCCTGATTCCCGTACAAACTGTTGAGCCACGCGAACAGCTCGCTGGGCAGGTCGCCCTCGCCGTACTCATTGGGCAGGATTGTGCCGTCGGGCACGAACGAGTACGTGATCGTGATCGGGTCCCCCTGGCTGCCCGCGACGGGAGTGAGCGCCGTCGCGCCCCACCGCGAGCCCAACTGGAACCGCGGCGTGAAAATGCCGGGGACGCCGTACCGGAACGCCTGCATCACCTGGTCGGGAGTGTCCGGCGCAAAGCACACCGCCACCCTCCCGTCCGTCGCCCGCTGCCCGCAGCCGCGCAGCAGCATCTGCTTGTGCTCCTCCGGCAGTGACGCAAAAATGCTCGCCTCAAGCCTCCGCTCGATCTCCGCCCGGTCCGACAGGGCGCACAGGTGCCCGCCGTCATCGCTCGCCGCAAGCACCGCCGCACCCGCCCAAGGGCGATCATTTGTCGTGACGACCAGCCCCCCGGGGCGGCACGCGCCGACGACGGCAACGCCGGCAAGCACACACAGGACCATTGCGCTGCGCGCGACCGACGCGGATGACAAAGCGTTCTTCATATCGGACTCCTCAGAGGGCGCGCGGGGACTCTGCGCAAGACCCCAGATCGTTCGAGTCTACCGCTCAGGGAGTTGCATTGCAAGGCCAAATAGCCACGCCGCACCGCCGTGACACGTTACGGATGTGCCCGGATGTCGCCGAAACTGAGATACGGACCTGGAATGTGCTACTGATCCAGCAGGTAACTGAGGATCCTCACGCCCCACCCCGTCGGCCCCTCCACGAACATCCCCGCGTTCTTCTCCACCGCGTGCACGCCCGCGATGTCCAGGTGGCACCACGGCACCTCGTCCTTCACGAAGTAGCTCAAGAACGCCGCGCCCTGGATCGGGTGCGCCTTGCGATTCGGGTTGCTGTTCAAAATATCCGCGATCGGGCTCTTCATCATGTCGCGGTACTCATCATGCATGGGCAACCGCCACACGCGCTCGCCGCTCCCCGCGCTCGCCTCCTCGATCCGCTTCCGCAGCCCGTCGTCCTCGCAGAACATGCCGCAGTACGTGCTCCCCAGCGCCACCACCACGCCGCCCGTCAGCGTGGCCATGTCCACCACGCACGCGGGCCGATCCTTCTCGCACGCATACACCAGCGCGTCCGCCAGCACCAGCCGCCCCTCCGCGTCCGTGTTCGTCACCTCCACCGTCACGCCGTTGCGGTACGTCAGCACATCATCCGGGCGGTACGCCTCGTCGCTCACGGAGTTCTCCGCCGCCGCCAGGTACGCAACCACGCGCTTCTTCGGCTTGATCACCGTCGCGATCGCGTGCATCGCCCCCAGCACCGCGCACCCGCCGTCCTTGTCCCGCTTCATCCCCACCATGCCGTTGCTGATCTTGAGCGACAGCCCGCCCGTGTCGTACGTCATCGTCTTCCCGATGAGCACCACCGGCTTCCCGCCGCGCCCACCCTTGGGCACATACTCCAGCCGGATCATGCACGGCTTGTTCTCGCTCGCCTTGCCGACGTTGATCAGCCCCTCGAACCGCTCGCGCACCAGGTCGTTCCCCTTGAAGACCTTGCACAAGAGGCCCGCCTTCCGCGCCACCTTCTGCGCCTGCTCGGCCATGTAGAAAGGCGTCGCAATATTCGGCGGCGTCTGCGACAGCGTCCGCGCGATGTTCACCGACTGCGCCAGTGCCAGCCCACGGTCCACGCCGCCCCGGAAGTCCTCATCGCCGCTGCTCACGGCCAGCGCGCTGCGCTTGGGCAGCGTCGTCGCCTTCCCACGGAACTGGTCGCAGACCCAGCCCAGAATCCCCAGCCCCTCGCCGAACGCCTGGCCCGCCACAGACGCGTCAAACTTCCTCGCTGCCAAGGGCCCTGCGAGCTCCACCCGCACGCTCCCGGCCTTCACCGCCACCGCCCGCCGACCCACCGCCGCCGCCACGCTACGCAGCGTGTTCGAGTCGAGTTTCTCTTTTTTGCCCAGGCTCACGACCATCACCCGCGGCGCCGCACTCCCCTTCTTCGCCGCGCCAAAGGCCTCCACGATCGAGCACGCTTCGCCCGTCGCCTCCGGCCGCGCCACCGCCCCCTGCGCCGCTTCCCACAGGCCCGCTGCACTCAGCACACCCTTCGTCGCCTCATCAAACTTGGCGAGCGACCCATCACCCGCGAACGCGCCGACGATGAGTGCATCAGGCTGTGTGCGGGCAGAAGCGCGGAACGTCTTGATCGAAGAAAACATCTCAAACTCCTGAAGAGGCGGGTGGGACGGGGGCGCAAGCCCCCTCACAACTGTGCGGGCCGCGACTGTAGCGGCCACCCACTCCACCACCGCCCAACTGTCCCCCTCTCCCCCCATCTCCTTGACCACTTGACCACCTCCCACTTTGACCATTGGCTTACTCCCCGCTTCTACCCTCTCGCATGGCCCCGCCCCCTTCACCCAGCGGCCCCAACCCTCCCCACACCCAGCCTAGCGCAACCCCCGCCATCCACGCGCCCTGGCGCCTCACCTACCTCGAAGCCCTCACCGCCTCCGAAGGCGGCACGGCCCCGCCCGGCACTGCTCCGCTGACGCCACCCACCAACTCCTTCCTCCTCGACTACTTCCTCACACCCCAGCACGACAAGCAAAACCACGTCATCCTCCGCACCGCAGCCGGCCTCGTCCTGCTCAATAAGTACCCCTACGCCAACGGCCACCTCCTGGTCGCCCTGGGTGAACCGCGCCCCACGCTCCTGGACTACACGCCAGAGCAACGCTCTCAACTCTGGATGCTCACCGAACTCGCGACCGACCTCATGCAGCGCACGCTGACGCCCCAGGGCATCAACATCGGCGTCAACCAAGGCCGCGCCGCCGGCGCAGGCGTCCCCAACCACCTCCACGTCCACCTCGTCCCAAGATGGGGCGGCGACGTGAACTTCATGCACACCGTGGGCGCGGTCCGCGTGATACCGGGGAGCTTGGAGGAAATGTGGGGGAGGTACGTGGCCGTGACCCACGGTACCTCCCCTTGAGGGGAAGGCTGGGGAGGGGTTGGGAGCGGCCAACACACTCTGCTTGCGTGCCGTACCGGTGCAATTCACCAGCTTTTGAGGCCAATACTGGCCATTGACTATTCGAGTATCATGCACCCATTCGATGTTGACCAGCGACTCTCTACGAATGCAAGCGATGCGGCCGTATCCAAGAAAGAAAAGCAGCCTCTCAAAGTTCACGAGCGTCTGCGTGTCGATCGTGCTAGCTAGTATCACCCGCGAGGCACACGCGCAAGCTCTCGTTGGACTTGGCTTTCTGCCGGGTCGAACTTCTTCGACAGCAGCGGCAATCAGCAGCGACGGGCACGTTGTCGTAGGCAACAGCACGTCCCCGAGTGGCACGCACGCATACCGCTGGACGGCCGCAGGTGGCATGGAAGACCTGCTCTCATACAACAGCAGTGATACGTGGGCCTATGGGGTGAGTGGCGATGGCGCAGTCGTCGCTGGTAAGAGTTCGGTGCAAGGCGATCTACGTTGGGGAAGCAGATGGACCTCGACAACTGGGTGGGTGCGGCTTCCGGTGCCGGGCAGCGGCAGCGGATTTGGAATTGCATCGAGCGGCGATGGAGCGTCTATTGCTGGTGATTGGTCAATATGTTGCTGTCACCATTATGAATCATTTTGGAACCTTGATCCAATCTCGTCAACCTCCACTTGGTTGCAGAATTCGAGTTCTCCTGGATGTATTAACTGCGACACGACCGTCCGCGCCGTCAGCAGCGATGGCCAGTACGCCGTTGGAGCCATGGGCTACGGCAATTGCGAGAACTATTCCCAGTGCTTTGTCGTTCGATGGAACCGATCCGGCATCAAGGAGATTCTGGGCGATCCCGGCGGCACAGGAGCCGCATTGTCCGTTGGTTGGAACTCCTTTGCAACCGGCGTGAACCAGGACGGCACCGTTATTGCCGCGACGAGCCGATTGCCATCGGGCACGTACCACGCGTTTCGCTGGAATCAGACCAACGGCTGGCGAGACCTGGGCGCATTGAGCGGAGGCGATTCACGTTCGGCGGCAGTCAACGCAGATGGGTCGGTCATCGTTGGCAAGAGCAATCTAGTTGCTGGCGGTGACTACCGAGCAACTATCTGGACAAACACTGACTCGATGCTGGACCTCAAT
>CALLYM010000273.1 GCA_937858155.1 uncultured Phycisphaerales bacterium
TGGGCAAGACGCTGCTCGCCAAGGCCCTGGCGGAGTTCATGTTCGGCGACGAGGAGGCGATCGTGCACCTCGACATGTCCGAGTACATGGAGAAGCACAACGTTTCCCGCCTGGTCGGCGCGCCCCCCGGGTACGTGGGCTACGAAGAGGGCGGGCAGCTGACGGAGCGCATCCGGCGCCGCCCCTACAGCGTGGTGCTGCTGGACGAGGTCGAGAAGGCGCACCCCGACGTCTTCAACATGCTCCTCCAGATCCTGGAGGAGGGGCGTCTCACCGACTCGTTCGGGCGCAACGTCGACTTCCGCAACACCGTGGTGATCATGACCAGCAACCTGGGGAGCGACATCATCAAGGGCGGCGCGGGCTTCGGCTTCGGCAAGCGCACCGAGGCGACGGACTACGACAACATCAAGAGCGTGCTGATGAAGGAGATCGAGCGGTTCTTCCGCCCCGAGTTCATCAACCGCCTCGACGATGTCATCGTGTTCCGCCCCTTGACCCGCGAGAACATCGCCGCCATCGTCGAGTACGAGGCCGCCAAGCTCAGCAAGCGCCTGGTCATCCAGGGCTTCGCGATGGAGATCGACCAGCTCGCCAAGGACTTCCTGATCGACAAGGGCTACAACCCCGAGTTCGGCGCCCGGCCGCTGCGCCGCGCGATCGGGCAGTACATCGAGGACCCGTTGTCTGAGATGCTGCTCCTGGGCAACTTCTCCTCGCCCGGGACGATCAAGGTCACGCGTCGCAACGACAGCGAGGGCAAGCCCGAGGAGCACCTGTTCTTTGACTCGGGCCCCGCTCCGCAGTGGCTCATCGACAAGCTGGAGGCGGGCAAGGCGGACGCCCCTCGGGAGTCCCGTGAGCCCGCGAAGCCCGCTTCGACGGGCACGTGATTCTGTCGCCGGAATCCAACGATTCTTCAGAGCCCCGCCCCATGGCGGGGCTTTTTTCTTCCGCGTTGGCCCGGTGTGCGGACGGCCTTCGCCCTCTCTCCCCACCCCGCGTAGCGTTGAGCCCATCTTGTGCTAATGCCGTCCCGTTCCACACCTTTCCTCTCCCTCAATCACGCTCCCCAGCATGCCACCGCCCTCCAACAAAGCCGATGCTGCCTTCAAGATGCTCGAGCAGCACGATTACCCCGGTGCATCCCGGGCGTTCCTCGCGCTGGTGCAGCGGCATCCGAACGACCCCATCTACCGCACGGTGCTTTCGTCATGCTTCTACCGCCTGGGACAGCACGCAGCGGCGGTCTTCCACGCGCAGCACGCGTTGAAGATCGGCGGCGGCGACGAGCGCGTCATGAGCGACGCGGCCCAGATGCTGGCGAAGGCGGGCAAGCCGTACGAGGCGATCTCGCACCTCGAGAGGGCGTGCGCGGAGCACCCGGAATGGGCGTACCTGCGGGCCACACTGGGCCTTCTCTACGAGGGCGACCAGAAGCTGGAGGACGCGGAGCGTGTGCTGCACGAATCGGTGGCGGTGGACCCGCACCTGGTGTGGTCACGGCTGGGGCTCGCGAACCTGCTCGCGCACCAGGGCCGGGCGGACGAGGCGTTGACGGAATTTGAGCACATCATCGAGAACTTTCCGCCCGAGCAGGCGGTGCTGGAGAACGCGGCGTTCGTGAGCAACGCGGCGCAGCAGGCGACCCCCGCCCGTGTGTTCCGGTTCCACGCGGCGCTGGGGCGGCACTTTGCTCTCAACGCGAGCGAGCTTGGCTTTGAATTCCCCGCGACCGACGACCCCGACCGCCCGCTCCGGGTCGCGTTTGTGACCCACGACTGCAACAACCACGCGGCGTCGTACTTCATGGAGCCAGCGCTGCGTCACCTGAAGCGTGAGGGGCTGCACGTGAGCGTGTACTACACAGGCGGCGGCGTGGACGACGCCACCCGCCACCTCGCGTCGCTGCCGGACGAGTTCATCAGCGTGCCCAACATGGTGTCGGTCGCGCTGGCGCGGCGCATCTTTGCGGACAAGGTCGACATCCTGATCGACACCAACGGCTGGACTTCCGGGCACCGGCTGCACGCCTTCCAGACCCGCCCGGCACCGGTGCAGGTCACCTGGCTGGGGTATCCCAACACCACCGGCCTCCCGGCGATGGACTACCGGATCGTCGACAGCATCACAGACCCGCCCGGCGCGGAGCGGTTTGCGAGCGAGCAACTGCTGCGACTGGACCCGTGCTTCCTGTGTTATTCGCCGATCACGTCTCGCCCGTGGATTGTGCCTGCTGACTGGAACCCACCGGCACGTGCCGAAGATGACGCACGTCCGATCACCTTTGGCTCGTTCAACAACCTCACGAAGATCACCGACACGGCTCTCCAGGCCTGGGCGCGGATCGTGCGGGCGGTGCCGGGGTCCCGGCTGCTGGTCAAGGGACGCGGGCTGGCCCAGCAGCGCATCCGTGACAGGTTCGCCCTGCGGCTCACGTCCGCGGGTGTACCGGACGGCTGCTGGGACGTGATGCCCCAGCACGCCTCCGCGGTGGAGCACCTCTCCACCTATACCGCCATCGACATCGCTTTAGATACGTTCCCGTACAACGGCACGACGACCACCTGCGAGACGCTGCTGATGGGGGTGCCTTTGGTGACTATGCGGGGCGACCGGCATGTGTCACGTGTGGGCGCGAGCCTGCTCACCACCCTTGGCGAGCAGGGGCTGGTTGCCGGGTCCATCGAGGAGTATGTGGACGTGGCGACGTCGCTTGCGCAGGACCGGCCCCGGCTGGGTGCGTATCACCGGACGCTGGCCGCTCGCTTCCTGTCATCACCCATCTGCGATGGGAAGGCATTTGCCGACCGCCTCGCCGGGGCGCTGCGTGCCGTGTGGCGTGCCCGGTGCGAACGGGGCGTGGGTGCACGCGGCACCATGTAATGCACCGGACAAAAACGATCACCCCGAGCGTTAGCCCGGGGTGATCGATGGACTGATCCAGAGAAGGGTGAAGACCCTTCCGGTACGCCGCGGGTGTTCAGGCCGCGGGGGTTGTCACGCGATTAGGCGCGACGACGACGGGCCGCGGCGAAGCCGCCCAGGCCGAGGAGCGCGAGGCTGCCGGGCGTGGGGATGACGGCCGAGCCGATGCTGCCGATGACGTCAGCCTCGAAGGACATCTGCTGTCCAACGCCGAGGGTGTTGCGCCACTGCACGAACTGGGCGTAGTCGCCCGTCGTGACGGTGCCGGCGCTGTTGAGGTCGGCGAGGGTGGTGAAGTCAGGGCCAGTATCGGTGAGCTGAGTGTTCAGCGCCGAGAAGCCGCCGGCGCCCGACGCTACAGCGCCGTGGCCGATGAGGGCGGAGTTGGTGCCGCCGGTGCCGACCGCCGCGTCGCGCTGGACGAGGACGCGGTCAGAACCCAGGACCTGCAGGGGCAGGTAGATATCGCCGGTCGAGCCGCCGATGTCGTTGTCGATGCTGAAGAAGGTGTCGAGGTCGGTGATGGGGGCCGCGCCGTTGTTCACGAGCACGAGCGAGGTGTACAGGCGGCTGGTGTTGGCGCCGTAGGCGTTGTCGGTCAGCGTCGCGGTGACGGTGGCGGACAGGCCGGAGATGCCGAACGCGTTCGCGAACGTGTAGGTCACGCTGTTCGAACCGCTGACGGAACGGCTGGTGTAGCCGGTCAGGGTCAGCTCGCGCGTGCGGCTGGTGCCGACGCCGGCGTACCACATCATGTCGAACGCGAGGTCCGTACCGGACGTGCCGGCGTTCACGAAGTGGTCGATGCTCAGGCGGGTGCTGGACGTCGCGGTGGTGGGGAACAGCACCGTGGTCGTCGTGGACCCGAAGCGGAAGAAGGCGTCACCATCGGTGAGGTTGACGCCCGTGTTCTGGGCCATTGCGGTGGTCGCGAGACCAGCGAATGCCAGAACTGCAAGAACCTTCTTCATTTCTCTCTCTCCTTCAAACCTTGCCCTGCCCAATGGGACGCGCGCGTCGGGCCGTGCACCGGAAAATGCACAACCCACGGTTTTCAGCCCACAGCGAGCAGGGCAGAGCACGATGCCCGCCGCGGCTGTTCTAGAACACCGGAAAGTGGCCCTTTGGCCCCAGATTGTGGAGGGATTTGCCGCTTTCGCGACGGTCCCTCTCTCCTCGAACTCCCACACCATAGCGGGACTTTCGCAAAAACACAATGGGTTTTCGCATAGCACCCATAGAAATGTCACATGATTTGGGCAGAGAAGCCGAGGGGGCCCAGGGTCCGTGTTGATTATCTGTTGGTTGTTCGGGTATTCGGTCGTACTGTGTTGGGTGCCTCTCCCCCCTGCCAAACTGGATCAGGCCCAGGGTCTTCTGGACGCCCGGGACTACCAAAGGGCCCGGCTGGCCTATCAGCGGCTGTTCGCGCAGGACCCCTCCAACGCGGAGGTGCTGATGGGGCTGGCCAAGAGCTGCTCCGCCCTCAACGACGTGCCCCAGGCGCGGTTCTTTTCCCAGCGGCTTGCGGCCATCCCGCTGCCGGACGAGACGGCGCAGTTCCTGGTTGCAAAGCTCCTTATCGAGGTTGGTGACGCTGAGCCGGCGATCACGTACCTCGATCGGGCGAGGGCTCAGTTCCCACGCAGCACACCGTTGGCCAAGCTGCTCCTGCAGCTCCTCTACTTCTCAAGGCGCACCGCGCGGGCGAAGCAGCTTTGCGGGGCACTCCTGGCCTCCGACCCCGCGAACGCCCCGCACTGGCACGGCACGCTCGGTGCGATTCTGCGGAGCGAGGGGCGTGTGCGGGAGGCCATGGACCACCACAGGCTTGAGGTCGCTGGGCAACCGGACTCGGCCGAGGCCCGCATGCAAATGGCGATCAGCTCGATGTACGACGATCGTTGCAGCCCCGCGGACGTTGCCGGGCTCCACCGGGACTTTGCGCGGGCGATGAACGCCGCATCGCGCCCTGTGGTCCATCCCGCGGATCGGCCTGGCGGTGACTTTGGGCCGCTCCGCGTCGGCGTGCTCTCCCCGGACTTTGTCACGCACTCGGTCGCGTACTTCGCGCTGCCGCTCGTGGATGGGCTTGTGAAGCAGGGCGTACACGTCACGTGCTACTCGACGGGCAACAAGGAAGACTCGACCACCGGCGCATTCCGGGCTGCCGCGAGCGCATTCCGCAGTGTCTGGACGCTCAACGCTGAAGAGCTCGCGGGCCGGATCCGCGAGGACCGCATCGACGCACTCTTTGATCTTGCCGGCTTGTCTCTGGGCGCGCGTATCGACACGCTTGCGCTGCACCCCTCGCCCGTTCAGATCAACTACTGCGGCTACCCGTGCACCACCGGTTGCTCCACCCACACGCACCGCATCGTGGATTCCACGACCGATCCGGTGGGGAGCGAAAGTCTCTGCACCGAAACGCTGCTGCGTCTGGACCCCTGCTTTCTTTGCTACCGCCCGCGTGCGGATGCACCGTCGCCCAAGCCCCCCACCACCGCGTCGGCGCCGGACGGCGTCACCTTCGGCTCTTTCAACATCCTGACAAAGGTCAACGACAGCGTGATGGACGCCTGGGCCCGCGTGCTGCACGCCGTGCCGGGGTCGTCGCTCGCCCTCAAGAGCAACATGCTGACGCAGGAGGGTGTGCGGGAGCACTTTGAATCGGCGTTTGCGGCACGCGGCATCGCGAACGGCCGTCTGCGGTTCCTCCCTTGGACAGACACGCCGGCCGCCCATCTGGCGCTCTACCACACCATCGATATCGCGCTCGACCCCTTCCCTTACAACGGCACGACGACTACCTGTGAGGCACTCTCCATGGGCGTGCCGGTCGTCACGCTGGAAGGGACGGGGCACGCGGGGCGTGTGGGCACGTCGCTGCTCCGGGCGTGCGGGTTGGGCGAACTTGTGACCCAGGGCGTGGACGCCTATGTGGGCCTGGCCGTGGCGCTCGCGGGCGATGTGGATCGACGGCGGGCCTTGCACGGGTCCATCCCGGAGAAGTTTTCGGGCTCGGCCTTGCGAGATGAGGCAGGATTCGCGGGGCGCATGGCCGCCTTGCTGAGGGCGGTTGTGGCCCGGGCATGAATGCTGGTTCGAGAATCGGGGATCGGTGGCGGCACTCCCCCGAACCCTGTGGCCTGTTCGACGGTACATTTACCACCCATGCCCATCCTTCTCCGCTGGTTCCTGAGGCTCTGGATCACCAACCCGATTGCGGTGCGCCTGGTCCAGAACGGCAGCCGCCGCAACCGGCACATGCTGATCCGCTCGGCGTACCTGGCGGCGCTCATCGTCGTGCTGCTGTGGGTGATTTTGCTGTCGACCAGCGCGGGAACGATCACCTATCAGGAGTTTGCGAAGGCCGGGGCGCGATCGTTCGAGTGGATCGCGTACCTCCAGATCACGCTCATCTGTATCCTCGCGCCGGTGTTCATGGGAGGGGCGATCGCGCAGGAGGCGAGCCCACGCAACTGGGAGGTGCTGCTCACCACGCCGCTCACGGCGGGGCAGATCGTGCTGGGCAACCTGTTCGGCCGTTTGTTCTTCGTGCTGGCGCTGCTGTTCTGCTCGCTGCCGCTGTTTGCGCTGACGCAGTACTTTGGGGGCGTGCCGGGGAGCGCGATCTTCGCTTCGTACTTTGTCGCCGCGGGCGCGGCGCTGCTGGTGGGGTCGATCGCCATCGCGCTGTCGGTGTCGCGGCTGGTCGGGAAACGGGCGTTCTTTGTGTTCTATGTCGCGGTCGTCAGTTACCTCGCCGTCACCATCGCTATCGACCTTGCGCTGCGCCAGGCGGCCAAGGGCGCGGGGCCGATGGGACAGGGCGTCACGATGATGACGGCGTGCAACCCGTTCCTCGCGCTGTACGCCCTGCTCAACCCGACCAACTACCCGCGCGCCGCCGCGGGGCTGCACTCCGGGATCACGGCGTGGTTCCTGGAGAGCCCGGTCACCACCTGGTGCGTGGGCAGCACACTGCTGAGCATGTTCTTCATGGTCGCATCGGTCATCACCGTCCGGGCGGGCGGGCTGCAGACGCTGGGCGCGGGCGAGGACGGCGTGCCGATCATGAAGCGGCTCTTTGGCCGCAAAATCGTCGGGCGGGTCGGGGGCGTCGACGGCGACGGCGAGAGCCAGGCGCACCGCGCGCCGCGTGGCGTGTGGAGCAACCCCATCGCATGGCGCGAGGCCGCCAGCCGCAACAGCACGCCCGCCAAGATCGCGGCCCGCATCATCTTCCTGCTGCTGGGCGGCGGGTTCGGCGTGCTGCTCATCTGGCTCTTCCACGTGGGCACGTTCAACGGCACGCAGTTCCAGTTCGCCATGACCGCGACGCTGTGGGGCGAGGTGCTGGTCATCACGCTTGTCGCGATCAACACCGCCGCCACTGCCATCAGCAAGGAGCGGGAAGAGGGCACGCTGGACCTGCTGCTCACGACGCCCATCACGGCGAGCGCGTACCTCTCGGGCAAGCTGCGCGGGCTCATCATGTACCTCCTGCCCCTGCTCGCGGTGCCCCTGGGCACGCTGCTGCTGGCGGGGCTGTACATCCTGTTCGACGGATTCGGTCGCGAGGGCGGCGTGCTGGTGAAGGGCGCGCCGGCGGTGCTGCCGGAGGCGGGCCTCATCGCGCCCATCGTCATCGTGCCGTTCATGGCGTTCTGCGTCATGATCGGCCTGCACTGGAGCCTCAAGAGCCGGGGCACGCTGTCCTCCACGGTCGGCACGGTGGGCATCGTGGGCGTGGTGGCGGGCATCATCGGGCTGTGCGGGTGGTCCGCCATGCTGCGCATCCCGATGCTGGGGCCTGTGCTCGGGTCGCTCAGCCCGGCGAGCTTCCTCTACGCGTGCATTTACCCGGTCGACGCGCTGTGCGCGACGGGGACGGGCGGCACCTCAGGCCTTGCCGGCGCACGCGTCGCGCTCGCCATCGGCGCGTTCATCGCGGCGGCGATCCTTGGGGCTGTGTGCTACGCGGTGCACAGCAATATGGTGCGGACGTTTGACATGACGGTGAGGAAGCTGGCGGGGAATACGTAGGAGCATTTGCCATGGAGAGCAATTGGGACGTGGTTTGGTGTGGACAGAGCAAGCCCGGATCAGTCATAGCAAGACCTACTGGAGTCAGGCCCTGAAGAAGAGGTGTTTTCAGCCCCAGCCGCCGGGGAAGGGCTCGCCGCCCTTCCCCCGGTACCCCCATCTGGCTTTGGGTCCTTCTGTGAAGTCGATCAATATGCTATGGAATGCCAGTACGCATCGACACAGAAAGCGCCGCGCAACGAGCGAGGCGACGGCTCATGTCATGCTATCTATGCGGTAAGCCAATTCCCGAGAAGGGGGCGGAGCGTCGGAAGAGCGTGCGCGCGGAGCACGTGATTCCAGAATGCATCATCAACTTGGTGGTACCAAAGCCGGCCAAGTGGTGGCCGCTTCTGTTGGATGTTCATCCCGATTGCGACGCACGGTACAAAGCTCCTCGGGATCAATTGGCCAAGATCATTGGTACTACGGGTCCTGCCCAATGGAGCAAAGAGGAGTTTGGGCTGGTTCAAAGAGCTTCCGGCATGCGGGTGGAATGGATCGGTGGCTGGCAAAGGACACCAGTCTTTCAGAACGCTAGCGAGATCCTGTATGTCGCGTACCTCTGGGCGCGCGGGTGCCACGCTGCGCTTTATGCAGAGTCGCTGCCCTGGCCCAGCGGTCAATGGACATCCGCTCCAGCTCCCAGCTTTAGCTCAAGCTCCCCTGACCCCCAAAGGGATTTACACGAAGCACGTGAGCTAACAGAAGGATTGCTGAATGGGGTCAGTTCGGCCATGCGCGAAGGCCAAGTCGACACTGTGTCACTACTGAACGGCGCCATCCAGTACAACTGTGTGTGGGTCAACGATCCCGACGACACGAACGCGCCTTGGGCATGCATGTGGGCTCTTGACTTGCCTGGCGCAGAACGATGGTCAATGGGAACGCGAGGCCGCCCCATCCCTTGGCATGGAATGTACGCCAGCGATCACAAGCCTCAATTCGCCTCGCAACTCCACGTAAGAAGTGACGACGGGAACTGATGAG
>CALLYM010000274.1 GCA_937858155.1 uncultured Phycisphaerales bacterium
CGGCCGATCCCCCGACCGGTTCCGCCCGCGCTCCCGAGGCCCCGCAGGGCGGCGAGCCCGTGCTCCGTATCACCCGCGGCGAGCTCGACCGCATCGTCGCGGACGGCGTGTCCAAGGGAGTGCAGACGGTGATCCAGGGAGACGCGGCGCGCCGAAGCGCAATCGCGGCTCGCGCGCAGCAGTGGGGTCACATCCCCGGGATGCAAGCCCTTGTCGCCAAGGCTCAGGGCGACACGTCCTACACGGCGGACAAGTTCGCCGGCGAGGCGATGGACCTGGTCGCGAAGGAGTCGTCGCCCGTTGCTCCAGCGCTGGGCGCGATGGGCAGCATCAGCGTCGGCGCGGATCACGTCACCAAGACGCGCCGCGCCTGCGTGCTCGCCATCCTGTCCAACGACTGCCCGGACATCGTGCAGCACCTGAACGACGGCAAGCACCGCGACCGCGTGGCGCGCCGCATCGGTTTCGTCGGCGGGGCGTCCGAGGCCCTGAAGGTGCTCGCCGAGGTCGATGGCAGCGGGCTCCGCGGCCTGCGTCCCAGCGGCATCCAGCGCCTCGTTATGCGCCGCGGCGTCATCTCCGACGTCGAGGCTCAGAATCCGCAGCGGCTGTTCCGCGCGAGCTCGGGCAGCACGAGCGACTGGCCCAACATCCTGCGCGACGCCGCGCACGTCGCCATGATGGGCACGGCCGCGATGCAGGAGACCACCTGGCAGAAGTTCTGCAAGAAGGGATCGCTGCCGGACTTCAAGACCAGCAACCGCCCGCAGATGAGCAACTTCGGCCGCCTCCGTCGCCACAGCGAGAAGGGGTCCAGGAAGAACATCTACAACGGCGAACGCAACGCCACCAACCGCCTCTACACCTACACCGGCAAGTTCGGCTGGACGCGCGAGATGCAGGTGAACGACGAGCTCGGTGCGTTCCTGCAGTTCCCCATCCTGGCCGGCAAGGCCGCGATGATGGAGCCCGAGTTCCAGGCGTACGAGCTTCTGATCGCGGGAACGGCGAGCGGCTGGACCGACGCCGCGGGCGCGGCCGCCGCGTTCTTCAGCAGCGCCAACGCGAACATCCTGACGACCGCCGGCGTCGGTATCGCCGCGCTCCAGGCGGCTCGGGTCAAGGCCCGCAAGAAGAAGGACTTCAAAAACGGTGAAATGCCCGTGACCCGCCTGCACAGCGTCGTCATCGTTCCGACCGAGAAGGAGCCCGACGCGTACAAGGCGGTGAACAGCGAGAAGGACTACGAGTACAGCACGACGTCCGGCGATAAGCCGCCGAACCCCGTGCGTGGTCGCTTCGAGATTGTCGACAGCCCGCTACTGGCCGACCTGACGGGCGGCAGCAGCACCCGCTGGTACACCGCGGGCAAGCCGAGCGAGGCGCCGGCGATGGAGGTCGCGTTCCTGGACGGTCGCGAGGAACCGATCATCAACTCGATCGGCGATGGCAGCATCCTCGAAGAAAGCATGGAGATCGTCCACGACTGTGGCGTCGCCTTCCTCGACCCTGACAACATGGCGACCAACGCCGGCGCGTAATCGAAACCCCCCGTGAAACCCCTGCGCCGGGACCGCTCCGGCGCAGGGGGACTTGAAGCGGAACACACCAGAGTTCGACACACATCACGCGGAGCTCTCAGAGCAATCCGCAAGACCACCTGCACAAGGACCAAGCAATGTCCGACAAGATTCAGAAGGACTTCCCGGAGAGCGAGCTTTACGACTGGCTGAACGGCACCGGCTCCAGCGTCGCCGCCGGCACGCCGACGCTGATCGCCGCTCACGGCTGGGGCATTCCCGTGAACACGATCGCCAACGGCGACCGGGGCACGATGATTCTCCAGGGCGACTCGGGGCTGCTCGCCGCCGATACGTCCACGGCCTTTACGGACGGGCAGACGCTCTATTGGGACGGTACCAAGCTGGTGACAACCGCCCAGGGAACGCCGCCCATCGGTTCGTCTGTGGGCGCGAAGCTCCAGGCGACGGCGACCCACACGGTCAAGCTCAACCGCCGCGGCCGCATTTTCACCAAGCGCGTGACCGGCTCGGCCGCCGCGGGCCTGGCGATCGACACGGGTTGGGGTGTCGTGATCACCGGTCCGTTCAGCGTCGTCAGCCGCACGTCCGCGGGCGTGCTCCGCACGATTTCCAGCATCACCAGCGGTACCGGCGGCAACGCCGGCAAGATCACCGTGACGACATCGGCGGGTGCCGCGGACGACACGCATGACGTGATCATTCACGAGGGCTGATTCCTCCGGGGGCCGGGCTGCCATCCACAACCATCCTTGCCCGTGCCCCAGACCACAACAACGCCGCCGCGCCCGCAAGCGCGGTGGCGTCTTTGGCACCAGCGCCGACCATCCAGGAGCTCATGCAAGCGGACGCCGCACCGGGCGGTCCGCTGCTGTCTGACTTCGGCGTCTCGGCCACGCTCAAGCCCGCCTCCGGCACGCCGGCGACGGCCGCCGTCACCGTGTATCTCTCTCCGACCCCGCCACGCGCGAGCGGCACGGCGGGAAGCGTGAAGAGTTCAGGGCGTTCAGATATGCCCGTGATGCACAACGCCGAGCGACGCCTGGCGTGGATTCCCGCTCTTGGCGATGCTGAGGCGATCTCCGGTGGGGCGATCGTCGGCGCAAACGGCGGGCTGAAGGTCCTTGTCGCGGGCGACAAGCTCGTGGTGAACAAGCGCGACATCGGGATTCTTGAGGACGGCACCCGCGAGGTTGAGGTGAGCGGGAAGGTTTACCTCTCCCGGGGCAAGTGGATGTTCGAGGTGAAGCAATGAGCCGCGCGGGTGGAGTCGTTCATATCGACGCCAGGCTCGCCGAGATCCACGCGACGCTCGGCTTCGTGCCCAGCTGCCTCGTGGCCGCTCTTGGCGAGGGCCAGCGCGACTTCATTGACCACCTGAAAAAGTCCACGCTGAAGCGGGTTGCGTTGACGTTCCCGAGCAAAGACCGCGCGCAGCGGATGATTGCGAGCCGCTTTTTCGGCTACTCAGGCACCGCACGCCGTGACTATCTCGGCGGTGAGGGTCCACCGGAAACTTGGAAGCTCGACGGCGAGGCATTCATCGCATCGCGCTCGGGCGTAGGTCAGCTCGATCCTCGCAACGTGCAGGCGTATCAAGAAGGCCGCGACGTCAAGGCGAGCGAGTGGATGGCCGTGCCAACCAAGGCAGGCATGCCATACACGGGAGCATTCCAGAACGTTCCGATTTGGCAGCGTGTCGCTGGCGGTCTGCGCGAGTTCCTGTTCGTGACCGTCAAACGCAAGAACGGCGGCACGGTGGTGCTCATTGTCGACGATCGCAAGCGCACTGAGAGCAAGATGAAGAAGAAGGGCCTGACGGGCTGGGAGAACCTGCCCGTCGTCGGCATCTTCGTGAAGCGTCGCCTGCAGCGGAAGCTCCTGCAGTTCTACGAGGCTGCTGCAGAGATCGCGCCCAAGCACGCGGCGAAGATGGACCGAGACGTCGAGAAGGCCATGACGGCCGCGGGTCGCGAGGCCCTTGCGTTCCGCAACGAGACTGTGCTCCGCGCCCGGCAGGCGTGGGCGTCCGCTTACGACTCGTCCCTGTCGACGTCACTCTCCGCGGGGCCGCTTCCGAGCCGAGGCGCGGGCAGCATGCAGCGGCTCCGAGTGCTCGCGCGCCGTGCCGCGGACGCTGCCGCCCGCGACGTGCGCCGTTCCTCGATCGCGAAAGGGGGCGGATAAATGCCGGATTCCCCAAGCGTTCGCGAGCGGATCATCAACCAGGTTCTGGCCGCACTCGCCACGGTCGAGAACGTGGGCCATGTTGCGAAGCCCGCGGTGGAGTTCGGCCGCGAGTCCGCAGGCACCAACTGCCTGCTCAAGGTGTACTTCACGGCGGACATCAGCGACCGCGATATGCCGGACTGGCCCACCGACATGTTTGTGTTCAACTGTCACGTCGAGGTCGAAGTGCCGAAGTCCGTGCTGACCGCAATGGGCCTCGAACCTCTTCAGGCATGTGCGCGGTTGCACTCCCGCCTCACTCGTGTAATGACATCGATGGACGGCCCGAGCAGCGGCGGGCAGTGGCCGGAAAACGGGAACCTGCTCGCATCCTGGACGATGGTGATCGGCGGTGGTCAGCCATACTTCCGCGACCTGGAAGAGCAGAGCTTGGAGACCGAGTCGGCGTTCATGATTTTCTACCGGCACGCCCTGGGACAACCGGAGGTGCCCGTATGACCGTCTTTGCGTGCGTCATCGGTGGCGACCCGATTGGCCCTCCCTGCGCAATTATTCACGATGGCCTTGTGGAGGCGTGGGCGATTGACGAGGCCGAGGGTGCCGTGGCCGCTGGATACACCGGCGAGGTTGACCTGGCACTGACGGCGTGGACCCCGGGCGAGGAGGACAACGCCTGGCACGTCGCCGGCAGCGGCGACGACGACTCGGGCCGCGGATTCTTCGGGGGGTTTGGTGTCGCCGACCTGGCCGCCGCGGTTCCCGAAGGGCTTCTGTCCACGATCGGCTCCGGCGTCACGATCGCGGTTCGCCGGTGGCACACGGGGCTCGACCACGTTGTGTCGCGCGTTCCCCCGCCCTACGTAGGGTTCGGCAACGTCGACTTTGAATACTTCCGGCTGGAAGCCCCCCTGGGCGGCGTTCAGCCCCCCCGCCTACTCGCCCATCCGACCGTGTCCGGCGGGGTGGTCACACCGGGGCCGGTGTTCCGCTTTGGCGGCCCTGTGGGCGCTCAGGAGCGGTACCCCCTCCCCGGGAGCCAAGCGCCCGGCTGCCCCGGCACGTGGCCGCCTACGCCCCAGCCGCGGCCCTACCTGGTCGTGATCACGGCCGTAGTCGTCGGCCCGAAGCGGATCACGTTCAGCGTGTTCACTCACAACGGCGTTTCCGCGTCCGGGGCCGTCTGTCTCACCACAGACGGTGATAGCACCCACACCCACACCGGCAGCGTTGTGCCCCCCACTGGCACCGGATACACGGTCGCCAACTCTGCGCCGATAGCTTTTCCAGACACGGTTGTGACGCACTACACCGAGACGCCAAGGGGAACGCCGGTCGGTGGGGTGGCTCAGAGCAACTACGCGCTCGATGGCGGCGTCGGCGAGCTCCTGGAAGCGCCCAGCGGATTCGGCGCACTCACCCGGATTGTGATCGGCGGCGCTTCCTGCCAGGACACGATCCACCAGGCGGCCGTGTGGAGCCGCGCTATCAGCCCCGCAGAGGTTGCGTTTCTTGGCGACAACATCGACAAGCTGCTCACGAGCATCGACGAGCCCGGCTCTCTTTGCGGCGCGGGCGGGTGCACGCAGGTTGCAGGGCCCGGCTCGGACAACCCGCTGCTGACGACTGGCGGCGCGACAGCGATCAAGCCCAACGTCATCCGCAGGTCCGACGACCTGGGCGTGATTTCAAGTTCCGCCGAGCAGGGCACGGGGCAGCTGCGCGAGGCCCGCCAAGTGCACGAGTGCAAGGCCCGCGTCTACGAGCTCGTCTGGACGCCCGAGCAGGGATGCGGCGGCGACGAGGTCGAGCTCATCCGCCAGGCGCTCGAACGCACGCGAGGCGGCTGCCTGCCGACCCGCTGGCGTCACCCGGAAGATGACGGGATCGGGGGAACAGGAACGACCATCTGCGATGCGCCGCGTTGGCTCATCGTGAACGCGAGGGACGCGGGGATTGTCCTCGAGCGCCTCGCCGGCGGGCACGCCGCCGGGCTCACGCTTGTGTTGCGAGAAGTCGTGTAAAGGAGTCCGCCATGCTGACACGGGAATCACAAATCGCGATCAAGCTGGAGGCGACGGAGGGCACGGAAGAATCCCTCGCGTCCGCAGATGCCAGCGGCAATCGCAAGAACCAGTCGCACCGCTACCCCCACGAGCAGTACGACCGGGAGATCGATCGGGCGACGCTCACGGAGCTCGCGCCGCTGCGGAGCAAGTTCGGAGCGAGCGTGTCCTGGGTGGAAGAGCTCGTGGGCGGCTCAGCGACGGTCGAGGCGCCGTGGCACCGCTCGCTCCAGGCGATGGGCTGGAAGAAGGACCTGAACAGCGTCATTAAGGCCGCGTACACCGACCTGACCGGGACGTTCAAGCCTGGCGACATCATCGGCAACAACGCAACCGAAGGATCGGCAACCAAGAAAGGTCGCGTCGTCGCCTTCGCGCCCGCATCGACCGCGACCAATGCGGTCGCAATGGTGTGGTTCGAACAGACGCTCGGCACCTGGGCTAACGCCGACGTCGCGACTAACTACTCGCGCACGGGCGAGCTCACCGTGGGGACGCCAGCTGACGGCGGCTCGATGTTCAGCCCGCAAACGGAGAAGAACGGCGTATCGCCCAAGAGCGCCACGGTCGAACGCCGGCTCGGCACCCAGCGGCACACGCTGGTCGGCGGCCGTGGAACGGGCGGACTGTCGTTTAAGCACGGGCAGCCTGTGCTGCTCAACTGCGAGTTTCAGGGCCCGCGCGTATGGGAGTTTGACAACACCACACAGTCCCACAAGGTCCGCGAAGCATCGGCGTTTGCAAACGTGCCGCGAGTGGGCGGCAAGCCGCGCGTGGTACAGAGCATCTTCCTGGAGTTCATTGAAGGCACGACGTCCTTCACGGGTGTGCTCACAACCTTCGACATCAACTTCGGCAACACCCTCGCACGTCGATCGACGGCGACGAATGTCGACCTGGGTAACTCCGGGTACCTACCGACCCGCATCACCGGCCGCAAGATCACGGCGACGATTGATCCCGAGCACGTCATGCCGGCAGCTGGATTCGACGCGTACGCAAAGGTGGAAAGCGGCGCGGAGTTCCGCGTGCACTGCCGCGTCGGCTTCCCGTACGACGCTAACGGCGCGATTGTGGTGATCATGCCCAGCGTCTGTCTCGACGGCGACTTCGAGAACAGCGATCGAGACGGCATCGTTACTGACAACCTGACCGTGAAAGCGGTCGGAGACGACGACGACGAGATGTACGTGTACCACATCTTCTAGTCAAACAGAGTTTGGTGCCGTGCGTCCCGCTCCGGCGGGCGCACGGCCTTTGTCGGATTCATCAGCACCATCAGCATCGAAGGACGGTCAGCATGGAAGGCACCACACCAATCGCACCGATCGCCGCGGACGGACCCCTGGGGAAGATTGAAAAGGTCGAGAAGCGCCCCGTTCTCAATCAGACTGTCGCTGTCCCGATCGGCGGCGGACTCAAGGCCCGCGTTCGCGTCCTGGACAAGCACCGCAAGAACATCATCCAAGCCCTGACGGCCGGAGCGCCGACGCTCGCTGTCGAGTACACCGTGCGGGCAGCGGTGAAGGGCTTCGAGGGCGGCGAGCTCCTGGACGGCGACAACAAGCCGGTGGCGGTCAACATCAACAACGAAGCCCGCATGGGCGCGATGCTCTGCGAGGACGCGTTCAACGTCCTGCTCGACTCTGAGATCGACGCCATCTACCTCGCCGCGATCGGCCAGGAGCTCGACGAGGGAAAAGGCGGCAGCTGAGGACCCTCGCCGCCTGGGTGTTTCAGCTTCAACAGCAGCGTCTCTCGGAGACAGACCCGTGTCACGACCCCGGCAAAGCCGAGAACATGCAGCCCTGTCCCGACCCCGCTTGCGGCGGGGCCGGCGGGGACTGTCGTGTTTGCGGCGGGGCGGGACACGTGCCGATCGCGAAGGCGTCCGAGCGGCTCAACACCGATACCGAGCTCCAGGCGATCCTCGCGGAATGGTCGGACCTGCTGACGGCGAGGGCGGCCATCCTGCGGTACAAGGGGCAGGCACTACGGATGCTGGGTGCGCGATCAAGCGACACCTGGCATCCGGAGTTCCTAGAGGCGTTGGAGGTGTTCGAGGCGGAGTACGCGGAACGCGAGTACGAGCAGCGGGTAGCGGACGCGAAGAAGTCGAGAGACGAATCCGCGAGACGACGTTCGCGTTAGGGCTGCAATTCCGGATGGAGAAAGCGTTCTGTGTCGGACATCGATTCCCACCGCTGGACGTTGTCGCGATGCTTCATCCACCGCATGGTGCCGATCACCAGCAGGGTAAACGCGATGAGCGCGAACAGGGTTCCAAGAAATGTGTGCGCGATGCTTCGCTTGCCGTCGCTCGGACGGAGCAAGTTGTGGATTGGGCTGCACATGCGCGCGATTTCGTAGAACATGCCACCAGTTTATGGCACCCGTCAAGCGCCGTGTTTAGGGGGTGCTTGTTATGAGTCAGAAGGTCCTGCAACTTGTATTGTCCGCGCAGGACAACGGAGCGACCCGCGCCGTACGGGGCCTTAACTCGGATCTATCCAAGACCGGCGGCCAGCTGGTGGTGCGCGAGTCGCAGATGGCGATGTTCGTCAACGA
>CALLYM010000275.1 GCA_937858155.1 uncultured Phycisphaerales bacterium
TTCCTGATCGCGCTGTCGGACAGCGGGTTCGACGCCGCGCGCAGCACAGCCGAACGCCTGCGCCGGCTGGTCGGCGAAGAACCGGTCAGTATCGACGGCAGGGCAAGCCTCAATGTCACGATTTCCATCGGCCTGGCGATGGGCGGCCCTGACGACCACGGTGCCCATTCCGTCGAGGATATCATGTCACGGGCCGATCAGGCGCTCCTGTCCTCAAAGGCGGAAGGGCGCAATCAGGTGACGGCGCATCAGACGGCAGCCTGACGGCGCGGCCGGCTCAGGGCTTTGCCGCGCCTTTTTCCGCCATGGACTCGAGGATTTTGGCGGCAAGGGCCTGACGGGCCTCTGGCGTCAGCGTATCGAGATAGTCGAGAAAGATCCGTCTGCCTTCCTGAAGGCGTGCAGCAGTCCGTTCGCCTGGTGCTCGATCAGCGCCCGCAGGCGGTCCAGCTCCGCCAGCTCGCTCAGGGCGTTGAAGTCCGCCGACGCCGGACGCTCGTACACGTCGTGCTGGTCGACGTTGAGCTTGTCCAACAGCCACCGGCGCAGCGGGGGCGAGGCGCTCTCGTCCAGCTCCACCCGCACGACCCGCGCAAACCTCCGCTGCTTGATGTCCGCCTCGATCGACTGCAGCAGGTTCGCCGTGTCCAGGTCGTCCTTCTGGATGCCCGCCGAACGCGTCACCCGGAAGGAAATCTGCTCGCTGATACGCATCCCCGGGAACAGCCCCGAGAGGTTGTGCCCCACGATCTGCTGCAGCGGCACGAATCGGAACACCTTCTTGTCGCCCGAAGGAAGCCGGTAATAGTGGGGCATCGTCGCGGGGATCTTCACGCGCGCAAACGTGGGCTCGGGGCCAGGCGCATCCGTTCCCAGCACCGGCTGCAGCAGCGACTGCGCCCGCGGCGAAGGCTCGCCCGCCCCCCGCGCACCCTCCGGCACGTCCACCAGCAGCCCCAGATTGTCCGAAAGATTGCTGATGAACGGGAACCGGTGCGTGGGGTTCACCGCCAGCGGCGTGAGCGCGGGGAACACGTTGTCGATGTACCACTCGGTCGTCGCGTCCTTCTCGGCAACCGTCAGGTCGGCGAAGTTCACGACTTCCACGCCCTCCTTCCGGAGCGCAGGGCGGATATCCGCCTCGAAGAGCCGCGTCTGCTCGGCCACGAGTTCCGCAACCATCTCGCGGATCGCGGCGAGCTGCTGCCGGGGCGAAAGACCATCGGGCGACCGCACGTCAAGCCCCGCGTACACCTGCCGCTTGATAAGCCCCACGCGCTTCATGAAGAACTCGTCAAGGTTGCTCGTGAAGATCGCGAGGAACCGCACCCGGTCCAGCAACGGCGTCGCGGCATCCCCCGCCTGTGCCAGCACGCGCCGGTTGAACTCCAGCCACGACGTGTCGCGGTGGAAGAACCGCGGCGCCGGATCACCGGTGCCGGAAGACTTGCGGGATGAGCGTGCGGGGCACATAGGTGAGAGATACTAAAACAATCACAGAGGAACACGAACTCGGCAGCGGGCCCGCGCAATCCGCTGATGCGACCGGGCACGCCCACCTCACGGTAAGCCGATCCTCCCCGGTGCTCAGTGTTCCCCGCGGTGAATCGCTCACGGTGTGTACGCGGCGACACACCCCGGTGCTTCGGAGACACGGACCATACCCACCCGGGCGGACGCCGGCAGGCCGGCCGCCACGCGTGCAATCACCTCATCGGCGATGTGACGGGCAAGGTTCTCCGCCGTCGGGTTCTTGGACCTGAACGGCGCACAATCATGCAGGTTCCGGTTCGTGAGCGGTTCGGCCACGTCGCGCAGCGCCTGCTGGACGAGATGAAAGTCGCACAGCAGACCGTCCGCGTCGAGAGCCATGCCCTCGACGGTGACCCACACATGGAAGTTGTGCCCATGCAGCGTCTCCCGCGCGCCCCCGATGGTCAGGGCGTGGGCCGCGCAGAACTCGTGCTCGACCGTGATCGCGAACATGGGGCAGAGGGTATGAAGACTTCACGGTGGAAGCCCGGGGGGGGGCGTGGGCAGAACCGCAGAATGAGAGAGTGGAGAACACACCACATACCCGGCGACGGCTGCTCCCAGCTCTCGATTCTCTGCCCACACGCCCGGTCTCTCAGAACACCAGGTTGCCCGCGACGCGGAAGCCCGACGCCGAATAGTCGTCGCCGTAATCGCCGACAAAGCCGATCTGGATACCGCTCCCGGCCTGGCTGGAGTACCCAAGCCCGACCGACGGGCTGATCCACGAATCCACCGACGCGTCATCAAGGAACTTGCTGTGCGCGGCCCCGCCGTACGCGTACCACCCGCCCTCGCCGAACCGGTACGACACGCGCAGCGCGTTCTTGAGCATGCCCTGCGACACACCGGGGTCGATCTCAAAGTCGTCGAACGTGAGCTTCTCGCCCTCGAACTTCGAGTACTGGTTCGCCATCGCCAGCGTCCAGCGGTCGTCGATGTGCCACGCCGCGTAACTGGTGACGCCCCCGCCGATGATGAGGCCGCCCGCGCCGATGTCCTCGCTCGCCGATCCGCCCACCTGACCAAAGGGCGTGACCTGCCACGTGAACGGAGTCTGATCGTCGGGCAGCACCAGGCGGACCGGCAGGCCCAGCGTGATGCCCGCGTGGAACACATCGGCGTCCCCGACGGTGTTGAACCCGATGAACGAGCCCAAGGACAGCCCCACGCGCGTCGAGAAGTTCAGGTCCGCCGCGCCGAAGATCGTCGCGGTCTCGCCGTCAAAGTCGCCCGCCGTGTACGTCTGCGCGGTCGCCCCGAGGTACACCTGAAAGCCCGCGGTCGCACGCCGCATGACAGGGGCGCTCATCCCATTATCCTGCCCATTCCCCGGGGCAGCGCCGTCGTCACCGCCGCCCTGCGGGGCGGGGGTTGCGGCGGGTTCGGGAGCGGCGCCGCCAAAGTCAAACTTCAGCAGGTACCCCTTCCGCTGATCCGCCGAGAACCCGAAGTGGTCGAACGACCAGTTCGCCATGCGGTTTGTCGTCGCGTTGGGGTTGCCGTCCGACACCGCGATCACGCTCTGCGCGTTCACGGCTTTGAGGAACGCCGTGAAGTCCGCCCCGCCGTCCTTCTTGAGGTAGTCCTCGATCTGGTTCTGCAGGTCGTCCTGGCTGGTGCCATTGAAAGTACGGCTGGTGCCCGTGGGGCCGAACGTCAGCGTTGCCTGGGTGTTGCCGCTGTTCTTGGTGATGGTGATCGCGTCCGCAATCCCGCCATAGTTGAGCGCGAACGTCGTGTCGACGCTCTGGAACTGCGCGAACTGGTCCTGCGTGTTGACCGCACTATCGACCAGGTCGATGATGTTGTCCGCGCCCACCGTGACCGTGTTGCCGTTGCCTGTCGCGGTGACCACAAACAGGTTCTGGGCCAGCGCGGGCGAAGCAAGGCCGGCGAGAGCGACGAACAGACCGGTACCAACCCAACGACGATCGCGGTGCATGCGGAACCTCCTGTTGACCCTCGGCCCAATCCCCGGCGGACGAAGTATCGGCAAACACGCCGCTGGAACGGGAAAGAATTGCCCACGCAGGTCGGGCACGAACGATGTCACTAAGGGTGCCTTGCCGGACGCTCGCCTCCGCGTTCCTCCGCTCCGCTCCAGACCTCGCGACCCGCTTTGTGCGGGCCCGCAGCATCTACCAATAATCACAGCATGCCCCTCCGCTTCTACAACACCCTTACACGCAAGGTCGAGCCCTTCCAGCCCGCCGACCCATCCCACATCACCTTCTATTCCTGCGGCCCCACCGTCTACGACGACGCACACATCGGCAACTTCCGCTCCTTCCTGGCAGCCGACCTGCTGCGCCGCTGGATCGAGAGCCCCCTCTGCACCCTCGCCAACGACACCGACGCCTCGCGCCACGGCCGCCGCGTCACCCACGTCATGAACATCACCGACGTCGGCCACATGACCGACGATGCCGAGGGCGGCGAAGCGGGCGAAGACCGCATGGCCGTCGCGGGCAGGCGCATCGCCGAAGCAAAGAAGTCCGGTAGGCTCCCCGCCGACGCGAAGATCGACCCGACCGATCCCTACCAGATCGCCCTGTTCTACGAGGCCCGCTTCAAGGAAGATGCCCGCAAACTAGGCCTCAAGCTGGTCTTGGAGGCCGACAAGGACCCCTCACTCACACCCCGCGCGACCGACAACATCGAGGGCATGAGGGCCGTCATCAAGCGCCTGCTCTCCATGGGCTACGCCTACACCGCAGGCGCCCCGGGCTCGCGCGTCGTGTACTTTGACGTTCAGAAATTCGCCCCCTACGGCAAGCTCAGCGGCAACACGCTCGACCGCCTCCGCGAGGGCGAGGGCGGGCGCGTCAGCGGCGAGAACCAGAGCCAGAAGCACCACCCCGCCGACTTCCTGCTGTGGAAAGAAGACCCGTCGCACATCATGAAGTGGCCGAGCCCCGTGAGCGACTTTGGGCCCGGCTATCCCGGCTGGCACATCGAGTGCACCGCCATGAGTGTGGCGCGCCTCTTCTCAGAGAGAGGCCAGGGCGCAAGCCCGAGCACGGCCCCGCTGGCGTCCCTCTCCCTCAAGAACGGCGAATCCCTCATCGACCTCCACTCCGGCGGCGAGGACAACATTTTTCCCCACCACGAGTGCGAGATCGCCCAGTCCTGCTGCGCGTTCAACCAGGAGCCGGGCAAGGGCTCGTTCGCCCGCATGTGGTTCCACCCGCGGTTCCTCTTCGTCGAGGGCGCGAAGATGAGCAAGAGCAAGGGCAACTTCTTCACCGCCCGTGACCTTTTCGAGAAAGGCTACGAACCCGCTGCCGTGCGCCTCGAACTCATCCGCACGCACTACAGGAGCAACGCCGACTTCCGCGAGCAGGGCCTGAAGGATTGCCAACGAATGGTCGACCGTTGGCGCCGTGTCTTGGAAGAAGGCCCCAAGAACGCAGGCGACGGCAACACGGCCGCGCGGGAAGACTGCCGCCGCGACTTCGCCGCCGCGCTCGACGAAGACCTCAACATCGCCCAGGCGATCGCCGCGTTGAACGCCTGGGTCGGTGCAATCGACACACCCGTCCCCGCCGACGCCCGCCTTATGCAGCAGGCTGACGCCGTGCTCGGCGTGCTATCCCTCGCGCGTCACGAGTCCGCGACGACAGACATCGGCGTCTACGTCAACATCACGCCCGATCCTGCCGTCGAAGCGCTCCTCGCACAACGCCGTGACGCCCGCGCCAAGAAGGACTTCGCCGCCTCCGACACCATCCGCGACCAGCTCGCGAAAATGGGCTACGCCGTCAAGGACATCGCCGGCGGCAAGGTCGAGGTTCGCAGGATGTAGAAAAGATGACAGCGGCCTTGCAGGAGAACGAAGCCGTGGCACAAGAAACGTGGGAGCAGGACTGGGACTTCTTCAACAGCGTGTTCCACCCGCTCATAAAGAAGCCGGAGCACGAGCAAAGCCAAGCAGAATTCGAGTTGTACTCACTAGGATCCATAAACGTTGAAATCGCCAATGGCGGTACGCCGGCCGTTTGGTACAACATGGGATGGCATTTGTTGCCCGCTGCGCGTGCGTGCTGTATCCGCATCGACGCACAAGACCACACCCGCATATTGGAACGGCTGATGGCGATTGCTGACGCAGTGCTTCCCGCCAACATGGCGATGCGGGAACAGCTCATGCGATCTGGAGATCAAGAAACGCTGGATCGCATGGCGGAAGAGAACGAGGAGGTCATGGAAAGCCTTGGCCATGCCTGGTGTGAGAACGAACCAGAGTTGTTCACGCTGCTGGCCCGTCACATCCGCTCCAACCCGTCTGTGTACCAAGTGCCTTAACGCTCCTCACTGGCCCCCTTGCCGCACCACCCTCACCTCCCCATTCTCCATCAACTCCACCCCGCACCATCCGCGCTCGCTCGTGACGTGCCACAAGCCCCCACGCGCCTTCGCGTTGCTCCAGCGATCATCCGTCGCCCGCGCGGGTCCGGTCGACTGGAGCACCAGGCGCGGTGAAACCTGCGCGAGCCAATCCTCGCTCTCGCGCGACCACGCACCATGGTGCGGCAGCTCCATGACACCGACCGGCGGCAGCCCTTGTGAGCGTTGTTCCCTGATCGCCCGCTCCTGCACGTCGCCGGTCAGTAATGCTCGCGCGCCGTTCTGTTCCACGACCGCCACCAGCGAGTAGTCATTGTCCCGCCCCTGCGCCACCGCACCGGCGTCCTTCGTCGGCCAGACGAACTGCATCGTCGCAAGGCCAATCCGCTGCACGTCGCCCGCGCCGACCGCCCGTACGCGGACACGGTGCTCCGCCAGCCACCGCAGCAGCACCGCGGGCGCGCCCTGGTCGTCAAAGCGCGCAGCATCCAGAAACCGCTGGGGCACGAGCACTTCTTCGACACCCAGCGGTTCCACAACCTCCGGCAGGCCGCTGAAGTGATCTAGGTCCGGGTGCGTAATGACGACCCGCTGGGTGCGCCACACCCCAAGTGAGCGAGCGGCGTTGACCACGCCCGGCAGCGATCCGGCACTGCCGGCCGCCTTGCAGTCCCACAGCACCGCGTCGTTACCGCTCCGCACGATCATGCACGTGCCGTTGCCCACATTCAGCGTGTCGATCCGCACCGCCACGCCGCTCGGCGTCATCGGCACCACCACCCACGCGCCCGCGAGCAACCCCGCGACCACTATCCATACCCCCAGCCACCTCCAGCGCCCCCAGGAAAGCGTGTGCGCCCACACGACCGCGACGAGCGTCGCGAGCAGGGCCCACCACGCCGGCACGGGCGGCACGCGCAGGCTGCTGAACGGGATCGCATCCATCCACCCCGACGCCCATAAGGCCAGATCCCCCAAGCGTTCAACGATCCATGTGGCCCATGCCCCAACGCCCGGCACCACGACGCCCAGCAGGAGCGCGACGTAGCCGACCCACAGCAGCACGATGATGATGGGCGACACCACGAGCGTGGCGAGCACCGCGGCGGGGCTGATGAGGCCCGTCGCGTGCATGATCGCCGGGAGCGACACCACCCAGCACATGAGGCCCACTGCGAACGCAGAACGCAGCGCCCGGCGCACGCGCTGGGCAAGGGTCGCGTCATCGACAAGCCCCCGCAGCACCGGCGTGAACACCCCCTCCGTGAATCTGTCACCCGCGGAGAGGAGCATCGCCGTGAGCCCGAGCGAGAGTTGGAAGCCCAAACTCCAGAGGTCCATGGGCCGCCAGAGCAGGAGTGCCACGGCGATCCAGCCCAGGACACAGAGTCGGTCGTAGCGGCGGCCCGTCGCCTCGACCGCGAGCAGGGACACCACCATCACGCCCGACCGCAGGATGGGCGAGGACGCGGGCACGATCGCCATGTACGCCAGGACGATTGCACAGAGCGCGATTGGTTCCAGCCTGCCGCGGTCGCCGGTCATGCGCAGGAGCCAGAGCGCCAGGGCCGCCATGACGGTGAGGTGGAAGCCGGAAATCGAGAGCACGTGCAGAAGGCCCAGGCGCGTGAAAACTCCGGAGACTTCGCCGGACTCAGCGCCCACCTCTGTGCGGCCGAGCATGAGGCTCTCGAAGAGTGCGCGGCGGGCGGGGTCGGTCCCCGCGGCACTTTCCACCACACGCTGGGCGCGTTCGCGCAGGGCAGCGCGGAGGCGCAGGGCGGGCGCGTACGCGCGGTCCCATGCGGTGGCGGGCGCCGGCCCGATCAGCTCGGCGCCCGGTGCGTTCAGCACCCCTGCACGGCTGGCCTGGTTGCGGCGCAGCGACCAGTCCTCGTCGCCGGGGTTGCCGGAACCGACCTCGGGGCGGAATTCTCCGGTGATGCGCACGGTGTCGCCGGCACGGACGGCGGGCGGTGCATCGCCCCGGACGAACACGCGGGTATCGCCGGTGGCGGTGCACCATTCGGCATCGCCGCGGATGCCTCGTGTCGTCAGCACGAATGTCCACGCGGGGTTACGGGGCTCGAAAGCGCCGAGCACGGTGGTCGCCGGTCGTGTGGCGCGCGGATTGTCCTGCACGCGGCCCTCGATCGTGACGATGCTCGCGGCGGCCACGAGGAGATCGGCGCGCGTGGGCGGTGCTTCGACAGCACGGATCGTGAACGCGCCGCCCGCGAAGCACAGGACGGCGAGGGACCCGAGCGTGCGGATGGGCCAAGGGGACTGCGCGGCGCGCGTAAGGGCGCAGGCGGCGGCCAGTGCAACGCATGCGGTGAGCCAGACCCACGCGGGGACGGCTGCGCCGGCGCTCCATGCGGTTCGCGCGGTGACGAGGCCGGCGGCGACGAGCGCGGTGATGACGGCGACGCGCCGGCGGGCGGCGGAGACGTGGTCGTCGCGCGGGCTCTGGTCCTGGTTTGCGCCCGCGGCGAGCATGCGGGCATGATGGACGAATTCGCGGGGCGCGTCAAGTCACGCGGCTTACGACCCTGAGGCCTGGACGATGTCGTTGAACTTCTTCACGATGTCGGTCGAGGTGGGGAGGGGCGAGTTGTCGATGGCGCGGAAGTTGAGACCAAAGTCCAGGAGGAACGTGTTGCCGGTGCCGATCACGCCCTGGGCCATCCCGGCGTCCTTGACGGTGGGGGAGGAGCCTTCCTTCTTGGGGAGGAACGCGCCGTCTTCGCCCGCGGAATGGAAGATGACGCTGCCGCGTGCGGCGGTGGGCATTACTTCGTCCAGCGCGACGACGGGGCTGGTCTGGGCGACGTTGATGCTGGAGCCGGGGTTTCCGGTCAGGGCGACGAGGGAGCGCATGCGGTCGGCGGCTGCGACCTGATCGCCCAGCATGCTGAGGGCGCCGTTGTCCACACCGCGCTTGCCGACGCGGATGCCGTTGGTGAAGAAGGCCGCGTTGGAGGACCAGTAGAAGCGGCTGGGCGTGGGGGCGGGGTCGGTGCCGGCGTCGACGCGGGCGAAGTCGTTGACCGTCGTGATGGCCTTGCGGTAGGCGGCGTCCTCCACCCATGCGAGGATGGGCGTGCCGAAGGCGTCGACCATTTCGGGGTAGACGTGCTCGGGGATGGTGGCGAGGCGGCTGCCGCCCTGGATGCCGTCCTGGGTGACCATGTTCTTCTTCGTGGCGCCGCTGAAGTAGAGCTTGTTGGAGCCGGTGGCGAGGCCGATGTTGTCGATGTTGATTCGGACCTGGCTGGTCGCCGCGCTCTTGGGGCCCACATCGCGGACGGGGCCGGTGGCGGGGGTGGTGCTGGGGACGACGCCTCCGGAAAGGTCGAGCAGGATGTTCTGCATCGCGGAGAAGCCGCGGGTGATGTTGTCGTTGTGGCCCATGTCGCGGGCGGTGAAGTAGCCGGGCTCGTGCTTCTCGTCGTTCTGGAACTGGACGACGGACTGGCTGAGGGTGGTGAGGAGGGCCTGGGTCTCGGCCTTGCGTGCCGCCTTTCGGGCGGAGGCAAGGGCGGGGATCGTGATGGCGACGATCACGATGATGATGAAGATGACGACGAGCAACTCGATGAGGCTGAACGCGCGGCGTGGGTTGGACATGACCTGCTCCTTGCTTGCGGCCCAACGGGAGAATGCCCGGGGTGCATGCTGCCACCAGCAGGCGTGTCAACGCCCGCCCCACCGATCCACCATTCGCACTACGGCTCACAGGGTTGCCCGAACTTGTGAGGGCGGGGCCCGGAGACGGTGTCTGTTGGGGGAGGGTGGTGTGTGGAACGATAGCGGGGGGTGGGGGAGGAAGGAAGGGGAGCGATCGAGCGACGAAGCGAACGAGCGACGGGAAGTAGAAGGACCGATCGCGGAGGATCGGAGAGGGGCGGAGGGACGCGGAGAAGAGGAAGAGGGATTGACCGCGGAGGACGCGGAGGGACGCGGAGGAGAGGAAGAAGGCAGGAACGCAGAGGAAGACGGAGAAGAAACAGAGGGGAAAGGAGAGTGGGGAGTAGAAACAGGAGTGGGTGTGGGAGGTGGTGTGGGTGGTTTGGAAGTGGGACGCGCGGAGGGAGCCAACTCCCCTCCCCCCCGTTCCACGGGGAGGGGGGGAAGACGGAGCGAGCGCAGGAGCGTGGTGGCGGCGCGGCGTTGCTCGACGGGGTCTTCGGAGACCTCGACGATCTCGCGGAGGTAGTTGAGGGCGATCATGCGCTGCGTGGACTCGCGGAGTTTGTGGAATTGCGAGATGTATTGCGCGATGTCGGGGCGGGCGAGGAAGGCGATGGCGGCGGAGATGGACAGGCCCGACTTGTTGGCGAAGGCGGGGAGGTGGGTGTTCACCTCGGTGAGGTAGATGGTGAGGAGCTTGTCGTCCGCGGGTTCGAGCGTGGGCAAGTGTTCCGGCTGCATTGGTGGTTCCCCCTGTGTGTGACTGCCGCTGACAGTGCATGTTCCCGGTTCATGTGTTTCGTGCACCACGATACAGCGTGCGGAGCGTAGAGCAAGGGCGAAAGGGGGAATGACCGCATTTGTGCGCACAAACGCGGTCGATCGGGCCGGAACATTCAAAGAAAAACCCCACACTCACGCGTGGGGTTCGTGGGTTGGCGTGGCAGAGCGGTGTGCGGGGTCAGTGGGCGGCGATGTAGGCGGCGAGGATGTCGCGGGCGGCGAAGAGGTCTTTCTTGTCGATCATTTCGGTGACGGTGTGGATGTAGCGGGTGCCGACGGTGATGCCAACGGCGCGGGCGCCGGCGGCGGCCTGCTGGGCGGCGGCGCCGTCCTGGCCTCCCGCGGCGAGGATGGTGCGCTGGTAGGGGATCTTGTGCTTCTTGGCGAGGCTTTCGACCTCGGCCGTCAGCTTGTAGTCGCTGATGAACGACGAGTCCTTGATGTGGAGGCCGAAGCCCTGGCCGTGCTTGGTGACGGTTTCTTCGCTGGGCACGCCGGGTGTGTCGCAGGCGAGGGTGACGTCGATGCCGAGGCCGATGTCGGGGGCGACGGCGTGGCTGGCGGTCTTGGCGCCGCGGAGGCCGACTTCTTCCTGGGTCGTGAACGCGACGATGACCTCGCAGGCGTGGGGCGTCTGGTTCTTCTCGAGCTTGCGGACGCTCTCGATGCCGAGCCAGCACGCGACGCGGTTGTCCAGGGCCTTGCTCACGAACTTCTCGCCCACCTCGATGGCGGGCTCGTTCATGACGATGTAGTCGCCCACCTTGAAGGTCTTCTTCACGGCGTCGGCCTTCATGCCGACGTCGACGAAGAACTCCTTGACTTCGGGCACCTTTTCACGGTCCTTGGGGCTGCTGATGTGGATGGGGCGGCCGCCGGGGTTCATCACGCCGGGGTAGTCCTTGGTGTCCGTGACGACAGTGACGCGGCGGGAGAAGAGGTTGCGGGTGTCAAAGCCTCCGGCGGGGTTGACCCAGAGGAAGCCCTTGTCGTCGATGGCGGTGATGTAGAAGCCGATCTCGTCCATGTGGCAGAGGAGCATGACCTTCAGCGGGCCGCCGTCTTTGCTCTGCTCCCCACCCCCGCTCTTGCCTTTGCCCTTGGTCTTGACGCGGGGGATGCGGCGGCAGATGAGGTTGCCCAGGGGGTCTGTCTCGACGGAGTCGAAGAGGCCTTCGACTTCTTTCTCGATGAGGGCGCGGACGCGTTCTTCGCGGCCGGGGACGCCGGGGGTTTCGCAGAGGGCTTTGAGGAGTGCGGTGTTTTCCATGGGTGGGGGTCCAGAGACGGAGTGGGAACCTGGCTGAGAATGTGGAAGTAAGGGGCGAGCGTAGTCGGTTGGTGCGTCGTTAGGGAGGAATAAGGGCTCGCGGAGTGTAAATTAGTACGAATCGGACTATGTGGTGTTACACGCTGGGCGGGGCCGCTCGGCAGGCAACTTCGCGTGCGGTGACACGCACAGTGAGGCCTGGGAGGCGGATGGTCTTGGGGTCTGTGGAGGCGGACTGGATGACGCGGCAGGCCTCGGCCAGGGAGCGCGCGGGGAGGCGGTCGAGCGGGCCGCCGGCGCGGGCGACGGCGCTGCGCAGAACTTCCGCGAGGATCACGGG
>CALLYM010000276.1 GCA_937858155.1 uncultured Phycisphaerales bacterium
GTTCGAGGCATGGCAGGCGCTGCCGGCGGCTCAGCGAACCGCCGTGCACGACGCACTCTTCGACATCGCTGAACTTTCGGACCACCGCGGGGTGGCGGTGCTCGCGCAGGATGTCAGGCATTACCACCCCGAACTCACTACTCGATTCGACGCTCAGGACGGCCTAGCCGACCGGGTCATGCTCGTGTACCTGCATGCGCCCGAGTTGCTCGAGCATGCGGTTATGTTTGCGAAGGCGGACGGGCTCATAGGTGGGAAGTACTGGTGCAGCCGGGGCGAGCTCCCCCGGCGCAGAGTCGAAAACTCAGATGCGGTGTGTAAGGCGCTCGGGGACGACCTCTCGTCCTACTACACGCAGACGCAGATGCGGGGAAGGCGGTGCCATGTCACCCACTGCCGCCGCACTGGGGGAACAGACTACTTCTTCGCCTTTCTTGAAGACTACCAGGAGAAGGCGCTCGTCTTTGATGACAGTTCCGAGGAGCCGGTCGTCCGCCGAGACCGGCACGCCTTCGAGAACGTGTTCGCGTACAACGGTACCGCGGGAACTCTTGATGTAGCGGCTCACGGCGGCAAGCCCGTTCATGCCGCGCTCCAGTACCGCTTCTGCAAGGCCGTGCTCGGGATCGAGGTTGAGCCGGCGGACCCAATGAAGCCGTGCTACTCGCTCGACCAGTTCCTTCGGCACAACTTCCCGTTGCCGACCGATCCTGCCGATCGCATAGAGGACGCGAGGATTACGCGCCTCCGCATTGCCCGCAGGGGCGGGGGCGGGGCGTACATCGAAGTCCGGGCCGACTCCCGCGGTGGGCGCCACGACATCTACGTCCAGATGGACCGTCTTGCGCGGTCGGAGAACCTCACAACGGCATCCGTGTTCGTGACGCAAGCGACGTTCTCGCTACGCATCGAACACTCCGGGCGCGGCCGCCCGCAGACGATCACCTTTGATGTAAGCGCCCCGTATTCCTGCAACTTGCGAAACAAGGCTGATGCAGCCCGATTGATCGGCGAGCGGTGTATGCGGATGTGGGGGATAGTGGGAGGAGCATCTGCAGCAAACTCAGAGACCGGTGACGGAATCGCAGTTGTAATGCCATTAGCGCGCGATGCAGAACCAACCAGTGCGTTGAAGGCCGGAAAGTTCGCTGGGGGTGGGGCGTGACAAGAGACGACGTTCTGGCGTGCCTGCTCGCAGCGGCGGACGACGATGCGCGGGTTTTTGACCTCGCCGAGGTGGCCACGTGGGCACAGGGTGTATTTGAACAGGTTCACTCGTCGGGGATTGTCCGCGCGGCCCAAACGGGCATGACGGCGCCGTGTCCAGGCTGCGATCAGGCCCATGTTGAGACGGTCGCCGTGGTGGACGGCCCACGCGGGCCAAGGTACTTTGTCCCGTGTCCAGAGTCCCTGCGCGTTGAGGTGACGGCGGACATGTGCTGCGGCTGGGAAGTTGACCGCGGCAGGCTCGCAGCGATCGTGGCCCGACTGATCGGGGCGAAGGGATCGCCCAAGGAAGTAGTTCGGGACCGCCTGTGGCGGCTTGGACGCGTTGTCATCGGCGGGACATCTCGTGAGTTTCTACTGGCGTGTCGGCTCGATGCCAACGACGCTGGCAGTGTGACGAGGCACATTGGCTCCAGGGGCCGTTTTGTATTACTGGTTCCCTCGCGATTGCCTGTAGAGAGCGCGTGGACACATGCGGCACCTCCGACGGTCGCCTTGACCGACGTCACGTCGCTGGTGCCCGGCGGATTAGAAGTGGATGGCGTCGCCTTGGTGAACCTTATCACCGGCGCCGAAGAAGCTGCTTCCAAACGAGAGGCTCCGACCGCCCATGTTGAGTTCAAGCAGGTTCGAAAGCATGTCCGGGCGGTGGTGGCCGAAATGGTGACCAATGAAGCACTAGTGAACGCGTACCGCGAAAACGGTTCCTATGACAAGGCCGCAGCTGCCCTCAACCGGCAGGGATTTGCGACCAACCGATGGGCTGTCGCGCGCGCGGTACGGGGCGCAGGCGGCTGGAAGAAGCTGCGACAAAGTCAGGACAGTGCGTCCGTTTCGCGCAATGTCGCATCGCAAACCAGCGACATATCAAAGAAAATGGCAATGTACGGCAAGTCCGCTCCGCACAGATAGTTATGGTGTCGCAGAGCGGGGCCGCGAGGGCATCGCAACGCGAAAACCGCGACAACCCGGCCTGCGTCCAAGGCCCCCTGATAACCAGCGGGTCGCGGACGCAGCTGCTTCATTCCCCGGCATGTCGCCGGGGGGCAGCCGAACGCGTGCCGTGACCTGGCGTGGTTCGACAGGCGGCCCCGAGGCCACATGTCGGTCGATCGCTCGATCGTTCTTTCCCCGTTCGCACAGCAGTTCATCCAGACTAAGTCAAGGCAACTGTGCCGCCGCTCCGGATTCTCGGCGTCGGACGTCGATGACGTGCGGCAGGGCATGCTGCTCCATCTTTGGACGAAGGCCCACCTGTTCGATCGGTCTCGCGGCAGGCTCGAGGCGTTCGTCACGACTGCCTCCAAGAGCTGGATCGGCATGGAACTCCGCCGCCGCGGGCGTGCAAAGCGTGGCTCGTCCCGCCCTCTCTGGTCGCTCGATGTCACGGTCATCCGCAGCGACGCCGTTACCACACCCGGCGCGTTGCTTTTGCCGGATGACAGGCAGCGCCACCTCGGTCGGTACGGGCGCCCGGAATGTGATGAGCCATCGTCGCGCGAGCTGATCGCATCGGTGTTCGCGAGGACCACACCGGAGGAGCGTTCCCTTCTCATCGGCGTCGTGGACCGCGGCGTCGCGGGCGCCGCCCGGGCGTCGGGCCGGTCCCGCCGTGAGATACAACGTGACCTTCACGCCATCCGCTCGCGGTTTGGTGACTTCCTCGAGAATTCGTGCGCAGCTCCCGGTACAGCGGCATAGGTATCCAGTGACGAGACCGCGCATTCCGCGGTCCTTCGCGGCGGCGGGCGGGTGTGTGTTATCCCCGCTCACCGCCTTTCACGCCTTGCCCCTTCCGCACCTCGCTTGTTCCAGGAGCCACTGATGTCCAGACTCGACTTCAACCCCGCCGACTTCTCCGCCGCCGCCGGTGCTGCGGTCATCCCGTCCGGCCAGTACGCGGCCGAAGTTATCGACTCGGCGAAGCGCCCCGCCCGTTCCGGCGACGGCGACTTTCTGCAACTCACGTTTCAGGTCGTGGAGGGCGAGTACCGCCACCGCGTCGTCTGGGTCCGGCTGCACGTCGGCAGCGCCAACGAGACCGTCAGCCGGATGGCCAAGGAGGAACTGGCCGCGATCTGCTGCGCGGCGGGTATTGACCGTCTAAAGAACTCCTCCGAACTCCACCACAAACCCGTGCTCATCACCGTCGGGGTCCGCCACCGTGGCGGCGCTGACATCAGCAACATTGTCCGCGCGTACGCGCCCGTGAAGCGCGTCACGCCCGCCTCGTTCTAGATCGCCCGCCAGATCCCATGCACACCAGCCCCGCCCGGGGCCGCGCGGTCACTGCGCGCACGCCTGGCGCCCCATCGATAGGAGCCCATCCCTTGAATTTACGCCCGTACCAACTGGAGGCCGTCGCCGCGGCCCACGAACACCTCCGGACCCGGCCCGTAGACGAGTGCCCTTGCATCGTGCTGCCCACTGGGGCGGGCAAAACGCCGGTCCTCGCGACAATCGCGAACGACGTTGTCGGCTGGGGCGGTCGCCCCGTCATCGTCACGCACGTCAAGGAACTCGTCCAGCAGAGCGCGGAACGCCTCCGGTCGCTTGCCGGCACGACCTCCGTCGGGGTCTACTCCGCGGGGTTGGGCAAGCGCCAGCTCCGCTGCCCGATCACGGTCGCCGGCATCCAGTCGATCCACGAGCGTGCCCGCGACCTTGGCCGTGTGGACCTGATTGTTATCGACGAAGCCCACCTCGTGCCGCCTAAGGGCGACGGGTTGTACCGGCGCTTCATCGCCAGCGTCCGCAGCATGAACCCCCACGTCCGCGTGCTGGGCCTCACCGCTACGGCGTTCAGAACGAAGACAGGCCCCCTGTGTGGCCCGCGGAACATCTTCAGGTCAATCTGCTACGAGATCGGCGTCAAGGACCTGATTGCGCAGGGCTACCTCTCGCCGCTCGTGACCGCTGTTGCCCAGCAGCACGTGGACACCAGCGGCCTGCGGGTCCAGGCCGGTGAGTTTGTCGCGCGCGAGGTCGAGGCCCTCATGGACCGCCAGGGGCTGGTGCGCGGCGCGTGCGCGGAGATCGTCGCGCACACCCGGGACCGCCGGGGCACGCTGATCTTCGCTTCCGGTGTCGCCCACGCCCACCACCTTGCCGAGGAACTCATCCGCGAACACGGCGTCGAGTGCGGCGTGGTCGTTGGAGAGACGCCCTCGCGCGAGCGTGCTGCGCTTATCGCCCGGTTCCGCACCGGGCAACTGCGCTACCTGTGCAGCGTGGGCGTGCTGACCACGGGGTTTGATGCGCCGCACGTCGACTGCGTGGCGCTCGTCCGTCCCACCCACTCGCCCGGGCTCTACTACCAGATGTGCGGGCGCGGCTTCCGGCTCGCGGAGGGCAAGGCAGACTGCCTCGTCCTGGACTTCGGGAACAACATCGAGCGGCACGGGCCGGTGGATGGCGTCTGGAAGGAGCCGCCCAGCAAGCGCAGGGGCAACGGACAGCCCACCAAGACCTGCCCGGAGTGCGGTGAGGAGCTGCCGACGGCGTGCCGGGAGTGCCCGGAGTGCGGCTGCGAGCTGCCCCTCTCTGAATTGCTCGGCGCCGTCGCCGCGAAGGGCGCCAGCGTCATCAGCGCGGAAGATGGCCCGCTGCTGCCCAACCAGCACAGGGTCGTGCGCACTACGTACGCGCTGCACATGAAGCGGCGCGCGATCGGCGCCTACCCGCCCCTGCCCAGCCTGCGGGTCCACTACGAGGTTGATCGCGGCGGGACGTTCGTCGAGTGGATTTGTGTTGAACACCCGCGGGGCTCGTACCCGCGCATGAGGGCCGAGTCGTGGTGGGCCGCGCGGAGCCACGCGCCGTTCCCCAAGAGCGCCGCCGATGCCCTCGATGCGGCGAATGCGGGGGAGCTCGCGACAACCCGCCGCATCACGGTCAGGAAGAGCGGGCTGGACAAGTTCCCCCGAATCCTCTCGCCGATCCTGGGCCCGCGGCCCGAGTGGCCGCCGCCGGCTACCGACGAGCGTGACGCCATGGACGAGCAGGACGAACTGGACGACGACGGGGATGATGCCGCGGTGGAAGACTGCGGGGTGTCGGCATGAAGACGCCGCCGCCACTCTCCGCCGCCGCCCGCGCGTACCGCGATGCCGGGTTGTGCGTGCTGCCGGCCCAACCGACCAGGAAGCGCCCCACGCTGCCTGCGTGGGAGCCGTACCAACAACACCTCCCCACCGCCGAGGAGATAAATGATTGGTTCGGGCGTGCCCGCGCGCTGTGTGTGGTGTGCGGCGGCGTCTCGGGCAATACCGAGATGATCGACTTCGACGCCGGGGCGGAGAAGTACTCGACGTGGGCGACACTGGTGGAAGAACGCTCCCCGGGGCTGCTAGGCAGGCTGTACCTGGAGTCCACTCAGAACGGCGGGGTGCATGCGGCGTACCGCTGCGAAGCCCCTGTCGATGGCAACCTCCGCCTCTGCCAGCGGCTCGTAGACGCCCCTTCCGATGCGGAGGTGGAGTACCGCGGCAAGACGTACAAGCCCCGCAGGAAGCGGGACAGCGAGGGCTTTGAGTTCACCGTCACGCTGATCGAGACGCGCGGCGAGGGCGGGCTCTTCCTGTGCGCGCCCAGCCCGGGCTACATCGCGACGCAGGGCTCGCTCGCCGATCTCCCGGTCATCACCCGCGCCGAGCGCGAAATCCTCCTCAACGCCGCGGAAGAACTCGATGAACTCCCCGACCGCCCGGAGCCCGACCCGTGGCCCGCCACGGCGGCGTTGGGCGCTGGGGTGCTTGGGACCCGCCCGGGCGACGACTTCAACGCACGCGGCGACGTGGGCGAAGTCCTGCGGCGCCACGGGTGGACGCTGGCACGACGCGGCCCCAAGAACCAGTACTGGGTCCGCCCGGGCAAGGACCACGGCCACGGCGCCACGTTCAACGGGGCTTGCTTCTACGTCTTCACCAGCAACGCGCCGCCCTTCGAGCCCGACAGGGGATATTCGAAGTTCTCCGTCTACGTGCTGCTCGAGCATGGCGGCGACCCCAGGGCGGCAGCGCGAGCCCTTGTGTTTGCCGGATTCGGCGCAGCAGCAGTGAACAGCACATTCCGCGACACCAAGGAGGCGATGATGGACGCCGCCAGTAACCCCGTGCTCGTTGCCCCGCCGCTCGTACCCCGGCCGTCGTTTGTCTCGGTGGCGGAACTCTGTGCCCGGCACAGGAGCGAACGACCGTTCGTCATCGAGGGGCTCCTCCGCGAGGGCGAGACGATGAACGTCATCGCGGCCCCCAAGGGCGGCAAGAGCTGGATGGCGGCCGACATTGCCCTGTCCATCGCGGCGGGCACGCCCTGGCTCGGGCGTTTCGCGACCGCCCCCGGTGAGGTCCTGGTCATCGATAACGAATTGCACAAAGAGACCATCGCTTCCCGCTTCCCCCTGATCGCGTCCGCGCGGGGGATGGACCTCGTAGGCCTCGGCGGGCGTGTGCAGGTCCAGGCGCTCCGGGGCCACCTGTGCGACCTGCTTCAAATGCGGTCCTACTTCGCCCGCATCGAACCCGGCCGCTTCAAGGTGATTGTGCTGGACGCGTTCTACAGGTTCCTGCCCGGCGGGGCCTCGGAGAACGACAACGGCGCCATAGCCCAGATCTACAACGCCATCGACTCGTACGCCGACATACTCGGGTCGGCGTTCATCACCATCCACCACACCAGCAAGGGTGTCCAGGCGGGAAAGGCGGTCACGGACGTTGGGGCCGGCGCCGGGAGCCAGGCGCGGGCTGCGGACGCGCATCTCGTGCTGCGGCCCCATGAACAGGAAGACTGCGCCGTCCTCGACGCGGCCGTGCGGTCGTGGGCGCCCATCACGCCCATCGGCCTGCGTTGGACGTTCCCGGTGTGGGAGTCCGACACCACCCTCGACACCACCAAACTCCGCCGCGACCGGAAGTCTGCGCCCAAGACTGGAGGTGCGCCGAAGCCCGTCCCCATGACGCCGGAGGAGTTCGCGACCCAGTTCGCCAGCGAGGTGCCGGAATTCAAAGAGGTGATCCTTGAGCGGTGCGCGCGCACCATCAAATCGCTGCGCGCGCGCACGCAACTCATGGGAGAGGCCGAGGCCAAGGGGCTCATCCACCGCTGGAAGTACGGCCCTGCAGCAAAGCAGAAGTGGTCCACCATCCCACAGTCCCCGGAATAGGTGTGTTTTTGACTATCTATAGCGCGTGCGCGCGCGCACACCCCCCACACCCCCCGTGGGTGCATGAACGCACCACGGGGGAGAGGGTTGTGCGGGTGCGCAAGCACAAGAGCGCCGGGCTGGCACGATTTGCCCGTCTGGGTTTGCCCAGAAGTACTTCCCCCAAGTGTCATTGCGGCCACCGCTGCTCAGCTAGGTCGAGCGCCAACTCAACCGACCCCGCGAGGTCCTTCCCCTCCTGATGGAGAAGGCCAAGGAGGCTGAGAACAACGTCCACGACTTCAAGTCCGGCATCAAGGCCCGTGACGCGCTCGACGACTACGACCGCCAGTGCAACGAGCCCAAGCCCAAGGGCAAGAGCAAGGGGGGCGCGAAGGGGAAGAAGGGCGGCAAGGCGGGCGGGAAGATGGCCCACGCGTACGTCGAAGTCTAACGCCCTATTCCTGTGCGCAACCAGTTGAGTAACGACGCCCGGCCACGTGCCGGGCTTTTCGTTGGTGTTCTTTGCACAACGCGGATGAATGCTGTTACAATTGCATACCGCAACACGAGCGGTACCCGCCCATCGATCCATCCCCGACGCCAGGCTTCGGACGGCCTGGCCCGCATGTCGTGCGTGCTGGTAGTGACCAGCGGGTGGTGGTGG
>CALLYM010000277.1 GCA_937858155.1 uncultured Phycisphaerales bacterium
GGGCTGGAAGTTCTGGCCGAACGGGCCTTGGGGCGCGTACCCGAAGTTTCCCTGCGACTGGTTTTGCGGCGTGTTGGTTGGGAATCCCGTCGGGAAGGTGTTGGCAAAGGTACCTGGAAAGGTCCCCGTCTGCGGCGCTCCGTTCCACTGGGAAAAGGGAAACGCGCCGCTATTCCAGTTCTGCTGCCACGGCTGATTCTGGTTCTGCCACTGCTGCATGATCAGCGTCTGCCACACCGCCTGCTGCACGGCCTGCTGAACCAGCATGTTCAAGGTCTGCGCAAAGAACGGCTGGGCAAACGGAGTGGTCTGAAACGAGTTGTTCCAACCAAAGTTGGAGTTGCAGGAGAACATGGAGGGTCCTTTCTGTTCGGATGGCCCGGCCCCATTTGGCTGGGGGATGGACTATCGACGGCGCACCGCGCTGGACTGGCGTTTTGGAGACCGTCGTAGATTCAATGTGTTATCGGACGCTACAGTTCTCTACTCCACGCTGCAACCCCAGTGGCACTTGGGCGAATGGCTCTTTGCCGATATGCTGGAACCGCGGGACGAATGAGCCGTCCAAAGGAAAACGCGGTCGCGCGTGCGTCGCGCTGGACCAGCGGCACCTAAAGGCTCGTCGGGCTGTGCGGCCGTCCACAGGATGTGTCGCGGAAAGGGCCACTCATGAAGATCAGGACGATGGTCGGCGTATGCGGGGTACTTGCCATGTGCGCGGGCGCCGTAGGGCAGACCGCCCCCTCCACCACGCCCGCCAAACCCGAGCCCGCGAAGCCGGTACCCGCTGTTGCCGCCACACCAAGCACCGTCGCCACGGGACAGGTGGTGGCCCGCTCCAGCGGCATCCCCCAGCGCGACACGCTGATGAAGTTCATGACCACCGCAACCGTGGAGTTCAAGGAAACTCGCCTTGAGGAAGTCATGCGTTGGATCGTCGCGACCAGTGGGGCGGATGCGGACGTCCTCTGGATGGACGACCACAGCGGCACCGGGCTCGACAAAGACACCCCAGTCACGGCGAAGTTTGAGAACCGCACGCTTCTGGACATTGTCGACGGCGTCCTCGAACGCTTCGGGGACGTGAACGCCTCCGGCGGGGGCGCAACATGGCAGATGACCCAGTCGGGCGCAATCCAGATCAGCACCAAGGACCGCCTTAACAAGTATCGCCGCGTCGAGGTCTACCCGATCCGCGACCTGCTCTTCGAGACCCCCAACTACACCAACGCCTACGAGCTTGACCTTCAGCAAGCGCTCCAGCAGGCCGGGCAGAGTGGCGGCGGAGGCGGAGGCCAGAGCCCGTTCACCCAGCAGAACCAGGGTGGTGAGCAGCAGCGCAAGGACCAGGCGGAAAAAGCCAACGAAATTATCGACATCCTCACCCAGCTCGTCGAGACCGAGCAGTGGCAGCAGAACGGCGGCGAGTCTTCGACGATGCGCTACTTCCAGGGTGCACTCCTCGTCAACGCTCCCGACTATGTGCACCGTGGCTTGGGGGGCTACTCCTGGTGGTCGCGCGGAGCGACGCGCATTTCCCACCAGGGCAACCGCCGCTACGTCACTATGGGCATGGACGCAGCCACCAACATGCTCAAGGACATGCAGAACCAGCCGATCACGGCCACAACAGGCAGCGGCGACCTCGTGAAGTCTCCCGGCGGAGGCTAAAACACACCCGATACGCAATAAAGAAACCGGCCGTCGCATGCGACGGCCGGTTTTTCTTGGCGACGCGAGATTCACGCAGCCCGCCTACCTCGCCCGGAACGCGATTCGCTCCTTCTGATAGTCCAACACCAGCACGAACGGTGACATCAGGTCCCCGCCGATGTTGCCCAGCGTGTACTGGTCGTCCAACGCACCCACCGACTCCACCGCGAAGGTGGCCATGACGTTTTCCGTTCGGTGCCCGCCAAGCTCGAACCACTTCAGCCTGCCCTGCTTCGCCGTCCGCACGCCACCCACGCCCCCCACGCGCGTGTCCGTCACTGCGCGCCCATCCAGCAACCCCAGCCGCGTGACAGCGGGCGCATGAATTGCCACGGTGCTGCCGGCTGCGCCTGTATCCAGCTTGAACCAGCCTGAATGATCCTCGAACGTCGCTTCTACGCACGGGTGACGTTCGTACGTCACGAGGTTGACCCAAGTGAGCGCCCCAGCCACGTCCGTGCCGCGGTAGACAGAAGGGTCGTACAAGCTGATTGCCCCGCCTTTCTGGTCGATCTCCGCAATGCACCGCGACAGCAGGTTGAAGCCGATGATGCCGCTGACCTTCTCGCCGATTGCGTTGGCGACAAACGTCAGGTCCAGCTCGGTCGCGAGGGCGTCCTTCATGGTCACCGGTCCGATCTCGATCGTGTCCGCCCGCACGAACGAAGACGACAGCTTGCCCCCGATGCCGCTCACGGGAACCGCGCCGAAACGCTCCAGCTTCAATTCGTCAATGACCTCGGGTGTCAGGATCGCTCCGCCTGCGCCCGTGTCAAAGAAGAACCAATCAAACTGCTTGCCGTTGATAGTCGGACGGCACAGCAAGTGCCCGGTGCGGGCCCGCTTGAGCTCCAGGGACGCCGGCTTGCTGCTGTCAAATACCACATCCGAGTACCCCACGACCGGCTGATAGGGCGACCGGATAAACGTCGGCGCCGCCTCCGCCGCCGAGAACCGCAGGCTCGATGTATCTCCGTTCGAAGACTTCAGCTCGACGGTCTTGGGCAGCCGCACTCCGTTCCACTCAAGAGTGTCGCTGCACGTGACCACGCTCGCATCACCGCCCGCGGAATACTCAGCCCGGGAAAGTCGGTGTGTCGTCTTGTCGAGCGTGATAGTGCCCGTGACGGGCGAATCAGCGAGCGTAAACCGCAGAGAATCAGACGTCTCCCCACTGGCAAACGTCAGCCGCGGGTCGTCCGCCCATCGCCCAGTGAGGAACAGCGACTGGAGCACCACCTCATCGCGCTCACCCAGGTGCAACCAGCGGACCTCGCCCCCGATGTCCTTCGCCCAGGCCTTGTCGCCCGTCATGCAGCGCGTCATCCCCACCTTCCCACGGACCTCCATCAGCACATCACCCGTCGCACTGATAAGCGCGGACACCGTTTGTTCCGTCCCCAGAAACGAGGATGTGCCCGTCAGTTGCACGCCCTGACCAAGAACACTCAGCTGCGATCCGTACCCCGCCCGCGCGGCGGCAAGCGTCCCATCAACCCCCGAGGCCCGTGCAGCCCCACCGCCCTGGACCGGCGCGGGCCCATCCCCACGTGTTCCAGGCGCCTCACCCCGCGCGCACGCGCTCGCCGCGAGCCCCGCCATCAGCATGATGGAAAACACGAACGAACAGACAACAGGACGCTGCGTAGTCATCACTTGGTCTCCTGATTGGACGTAACTCCGACTGTCTTCCCCTTGCGCGCACCGGCCCCGCGCGCCCGCGCGTTCGTCTTTGCCGGGGCCAGCACAAACCCAAGACTCATGCACCGCGCCCCCTCTCGGGGCCGGCCGGCGTGCAGAACCTCATGCACGCGCGTCAGCAGAGCGTTGATCTCCTGCAGTTCTTCCTCGCTGATCCACCCTTTCGCCCGCCCGCCCCACAGCGCCCGCCGCGGCCCATCCGTCGCCGCGTCCCCCGCCAGGCCGTGCCGAAAGTCCCGCAGGCTGAGCCGCACCGCACCCCGCACAACCCGCTCAATGTCCTTCCGCCTCACCGGCCCGTCGTACGACAACCGAAGGGGCCGCTCCACTACGTCGTACACCGCCGAAACATGCCGCCCCTCCCGCCGTGGCTCCTTCTCGACCACCAGCCCCACTTTCATGAGGGCCCGCACGTGGAAGTAGAGCCCATCGGCGGGCCTGCCCAGCAGGGTGCCCAACTCCGCGATCGTCCGGGGCCCCGCGGCCAACAACGCGTCCACGACCTCCTGCCTCACCGGAGAGGCAATCGCCCTAACGGCGGCGGGGACACCGAGCGGATTGGGACGCAAACGGGCCATCGTTGAAATTATCATACGTTATTCAATCGTTCCCGTTTCACAGATTTTTATACTGAGAACCAAGCAGTAAGCCAAACTGATAATATTAGTGTGTACTATCTTGCATGCCTCGATGCTCGTTTCCGCGCTCCACGCTTGCGGCCGTCGCTCTTCTGGTGCTCGCTATCACCCTCTTCAGCTGCGGCGCGCTCCTCCCCATCGATCTGGGCCGAGGCCCCACGCCCCATCCCCTTCAATCGCTGCAACTCGACGACCAACTCCGGGCCGACGTCACGACACTCGCCACCGGCATCGGCCCGCGCAACACAGCCCATCCGGCCGCGTTGTTACTCGCCGAGTCATTCGTCGCGGCATCGCTTGCCAAAGCCGGGTACCAGCCTAAGTGGCAAACATTCGACGCCGGAGGCCCCATGGTGTCCAACATCATCGCGGAACTCCCCGGCAGCGACATGAAGGATGAGATTGTCATCGTCGGCGCGCACTACGACTCCGTGACGTACAAGCAGGTGAACACCCCAGGTGCGGATGACAACGCCTCAGGCGTCGCGGCAACACTGGCGCTCGCGCGGGCGCTCGCTTGCGAGCATCCCCCACGCACCGTGCGTTTCGTATTTTTTACGAACGAAGAGCCGCCCCACTTCTGGACCGACACCATGGGCAGCCTGGTGTACGCGCGCGAGGCGAAAGCCAGAGACGAGAACATTGTCGCCATGCTCAGCCTCGAATGTGTGGGCTTCTTCAGGTCTGCTGAGCACACGCAGGATTACCCGCCGCTCATAGGCCTCGCGTACCCCTCCACCGGCGACTTCATCGCGTTTGTGAGCTTCGCAAGCGACGAACATCTGGTACGCCGTTGCACAGATACGTTCCTTTCCGCGTCCAGCCTTCCCGCGACCGGGGCCGCGCTGCCAACCCTGATCCCACGCATCGGCAGCAGCGACCACTGGAGTTTCTGGAAGCAGGGCTACCCGTCTCTCATGGTGACCGACACCGCCATCCACCGGAACAAGAATTACCACAAGGACTCCGATACGCCGGAAACACTGGACTTTGAGTCCATGGCCAAGGTCGTCGTGGGACTGGAAGCGGTTGTACGTGACTTGGCAGACTCCCCAACACCACCAACCACCCGCGCTACTGACGCAACCCACTGAACAACCTGTCAATTGCGCTCTCCGAGCAACTTCCGCGCGTCAGCGGCTTACCTTCTCCCCGAGTCAGGAGAGACCATGACCCCGCCGCCGACACCCACGACAAACGCCCCCACCGCCGCCGTGGAGGCCAAACCGCTCATCTTCCCTGCGACCGCTAAGGTCGTCGCCCCCGAACGCCCGCTGCGCGATGTGATGGCCGGAGCCGCCCGCGTGGAGGTGAACTGCCTCGACCACGGCTTTGTCGCCCTGATCGACGCCATGCCCCGCCTGGTGCCCGAGGGGCAAACTGCGGACAGCGCCATCGTCCAGGCAGCCCGGGTCTCCTACGGGCAGGGCACCAAGCAGGTGAACGAGGACCGGGGCCTGATCCGCTACCTCCTGCGTCACCGGCACACCACGCCCTTCGAAATGGTCGAGTTCAAGTTCCACATCGCGATGCCGATCTTCATCGCGCGCCAGTGGATACGCCACCGCACCGCCAACGTGAACGAGTACAGCGCCCGCTATTCCATCCTGCCCGACCGCTTCTACACGCCCAGCATCGACTCTGTGCGCAAGCAGAGCAAGGGAAACCGGCAGGGCGGCGAGGAGACGTTTGTCGTCGGCCACGCCGGCGACCCAGACGCCCCGCACGATGAACTCCGCACCGCGCAGGAATTCCTCGACTTCCTCGACGTCTCCCAGCGTCAGTACGAGAAGTACCTGAAGCTGACCGAAAAGGGAGTCTCGCGGGAGCTCGCCCGCATGGGCCTCCCAGTGAATGTCTACACCGAGTGGTACTGGAAGTGCGATCTGCACAACATCCTTCGGTTCCTGGCGCTGCGGATGGACGCCCACGCCCAGCTGGAAATCCGCGAATTTGCCTGCGCCATGCACGACCTTATCGCCGCCATCGTACCTATCACCATGGAAGCGTGGCGCGACTACGAGCTGGAGTCGGTTCACCTCACGCGGCTGGAAGTCGAGGCCCTCCGCGCGAAGAAAAGCACCATCGCCACCGAAAATAAGCGCGAGCAGGCCGAGTGGGAACAGAAGCGCAGGAACCTTGGAATCTCCTGACACCGCCCGTCAGGACCGCGCCCAGAAGTCCGACCAGTTCTTCCAGGCAAACCGCTCAAGGTCCTCGTCGCTCCAGCCAAGGGCGTGAAGCGCCTCCAGCAGCTTGGGCAGGTCCGAAGGCGTGTCAATGCCTTCAGGCAGCGTCGCGGCGCTGAATCCGCCGTCCATGTCGCTCCCCAGCCCCACCGCCCGGGTATGCCCGACAAGCTTGCAAATATGGTCCACGTGCGCCACCGCCTCGTCAATGGTTGCCCGCCGCGATCGCACCGCGCCCGGGATCAGGAACGCGGAGTACAGGTTCAGGCCGATGACCCCGCCGCGGCGTGCGATCTCAATGATCGCTTCGTCCGTCAGGTGTCGCTGCAGCGCGATACGCGCCCCGTCCGGGTGCGCGCGGAGCGTCTCCGGCACCGCTTCTTCCAGCAGAGGTTCGCCCGCGATGATCGAGCGGCAATTGGAATGTGTCGCGACCACGGGCCTGCTGGTCGCAGCGAGCAGGTCCGCCAGCGCGCGATCAGAAAGATGCGACGCGTCGTGCACCACGCGCAGGCGGTCCATCTCGCGCACAAGCTCCCGCCCCGACGGCAGCAGGCCAGGGTCCGTCGCAGGGTCCTCCCCGTTGCCCGGGGCGTAGCGCGATCCGCGCCCCCAGGCCAGTCCGATGGCGCGCACGCCCCGCTCCACCCACCAGGCCAATTCGCCCGGTTCGCGGATCGGGTCAGCGCACTCCATGAGCAGGGAACACCGAAGCGCGGCACCACCCATTGGGCGTGCGCCGCGCTCACCCTTCGCATCACCCTCGGGCACACCCACCATCCGCCCACCCACGCCCTCGATGGCAATCAGGCCCGCACGCTGCCACGACTGGTATGTCTCAAGCTGCCAGACGCCGGCGGCGTGCGCCCCCGCGGCATCCCCTGCCGCATACGACACACCCACGTCGGTCCCGCCCGCCTCGGTGAAAATCGTCGCGAGAAGTCGCGTGACGCCCCCGGCCCGGAGCGAACCGAGCGTGACACTGGCGGGCGGCCAGGGACCTTTGGCCGGATCGAGGGGCCCAGCCATGTCCCGTCCCAGAGCGGCGAGGCAGGCAAGGTCCAGGTGAGCATCAAACCAACGGGTGCGCATCGGAGAATGCTACGGCACACACGCCCCCGCTACGCTCCAGTATGCCGAGCAAGCAGCCTTCAGCGCACGCATCCAGCGTGGACACGCGGTTCGTCCTCCGGTGCCCGCGCGACCACTCTCCCATGGAGAAGTTCACCTACGAGGGCTACCACGTCGACCGATGCCTCGCGTGCGGCTGCATGTGGTTTGACCACGAAGAGCTCGAAAGAGTACGGAAGGACTCGGATGCCGCAATCGCTATCGACGGCACCACCAAGGTGAAACACCGCCGCTCCGAACTCCTCAAGGGCCCGCTCGCCTGCCCCCGGGACAAGTCGCAGCTCGTGCTGCGGGAGCACGTCGAACAACCCCACGTCGATATTGATCAGTGCCCCTCCTGCCGCGGAATCCTGCTGGACCCCGGCGAGCTGCGCGACCTGTCCGACCTCACGCTCGCCGAGCGTGTGCGCCGTGCGTGGCGCAGCAGCCTCAGCAGCCTGGGTGAATAAGCGCGCCGCCGTACCATCCCACATGGCCCAGCACCTCCCCCACCGCCCGCCGCAGCCCGGCTTTGACCTGCGCTGCCCGAAGGACCACTCCCCCATGCAGCGTGTGGACGTCGGCGGGATTTCCGTGGACAAGTGCTCCACATGCGGCGCCATGTGGTTCGATGTCGGCGAAGTGGAACGCATCCTCCAAATGAAGTACAAGGAGGCCGCCACCCTCGACAGCGCGACCGCGACCGAGGCAGCGCACCCCATGGCGCCAAGGCGGACCCTGAAGTGCCCGCGTGACGGCGAGCCCCTGTCCCAGAGGGTCTTCCCGGATCAGAGCCACATCGTGGTGGATGAGTGCAAGTTCTGCCGGGGCATGCTGATGGACGCGGGAGAACTCCGGGACGCGGCGGACTTCACCATCGCCGAGCGCGTGAAGAGTTTTTTCGCCTGACGCCGGGGATCGGGGCATATCCGCACGCCAGGTCCGCAGGTTTAGGCCGTGACGCCCCCTCTGGCGATGGGGTAGTTCTACGATGCCGCCCCATGACCAACACCAGCAGCGTGATCTCCGCACACAAGGCCAAGACGATCCACCGGTGGTCGCAGACGCTTATCCCCACCACGCGCGAAGCCCCCAAGGACGCCGAAGTGCCAAGCCACATCTGGCTCCACCGCGCTGGCTACATGCGCCCCGTCGGGGCCGGCATTTACGACTACCTGCCCCTCGCGCTCCGCGTGCTATCCAAGATCAGCACCATCATCCGCGAGGAGTTGTCCGCCGCGGGCGCGTGCGAACTGCTGCTGCCCGCCCTCGCCCCCTTCGAGCTCTACAAGGACACCAGACGCGACGTCGCGTACGGCGACAATCTTTTCAAGCTCGACGACCGCAAGGCCCGGCGCATCGCCCTCGCGCCCACGCACGAGGAAACTATTACCGACCTCATGCGGACCAGCGTGAACTCCTACAAGTCACTGCCTCTGAACCTGTACCAGATCCAGACCAAGTTCCGCGACGAGGCCCGCCCGCGCGCCGGCCTTCTGCGGTGCCGTGAGTTCCTCATGAAGGACGCGTACTCCTTCCACACGGTCGTGGAGGGCAAGGGCGGCCTCAACGAGACGTACGACGCGATGTACCGCGCCTACAGCAACATCTTCCGACGCTGCGGCCTGGACTTCTCCGCCGTCGAGGCCGAGTCCGGGCCCATCGGGGGTTCCGCCAGCCACGAGTTCATGGTCAACTGCGACAGCGGTGAGGACACCGTCCTCAAGTGCCCCATCTCCAGCTACGCCGCGAATGTCGAAAAGTGCGAAATCGGCGAGCGTTCGTGGGACATCGATGCGCAGGGCAGCCAGCCGCTCGTGAAGCACCACACGCCCCACATGCCGGGCATCGACCTGGTCGCCGCCCACCTCAAGCTGAGCCCCGCCCACATGCTCAAGACCATCGTCTTCAGCGTGACGGGGAGCGCGGAACATGGCGTCAAGTGGGTGCTGGCCACTGTCCGCGGCGACCACGACGTGAACGAGGGCAAGGTAAAGGCCGCGTCCGGCTGCTCCGTCGCGCTCGCGGACGAAAAGGCCGCCCGCGCCGCAGGCTTCGCCATCGGCTACGTCAGTCCGAAAGTCGCTGCGACTATCCCCGGCTGCTTGCTGCTTATCGACCCTGACGCGGCCCAGGGCGCGGTTGCGTGGGCCACCGGCGCTGATGAAAACGACCACCATGTCACCGGGTTCAACTGGCGGCGCGACCTGGGGCTGGACCCGCACAAGGCGCCCAACGTCAAGGTCGCGGACGTCCGCAACGCCCTCGCCGGCGACCCCTCGCCGCGTGCGAAGGGTGCCACCCTCGTCACCAGCCGCGGCATCGAGGTCGGCCACATCTTCAAGCTCGGCACCAAGTACTCCGAGGCCATGGGCCTCTGGGTCCTGGACCAGGACCAGAAGCAGCGCACCGTCATCATGGGCTGCTACGGCATCGGCGTGTCCCGCACCATGGCGGCGTGCGTCGAGATGAGCCACGACGCCGGCGGCATCGTCTGGCCCGCGCCCATCGCTCCCTACCACGTGCTCATCACCGTGATGAACGCCGACAACCCCGAACGCCTCACCGCCGCTGAACGTCTCGCCAACGACCTCGCGTCCCACGGCGTGGACGTCCTTATTGACGACCGCGACGAGCGTCCAGGCCCCAAGTTCAAGGATGCCGACCTCATCGGCATCCCCGTGCGGCTCACCATCGGCGAGAAGAGCCTCGCCGCCGGCGCGGTGGAATTCAAGCTGCGGAAGGACACCCAGAGCAAGGGCGACAACGTGCCTCTGGGCGAGGTCGTCCAGAAAGTCCTCGCGTTCCTCAACGCCTGACACCGGTGAAATCACCCAACACGCCTCCCCAACAACTGAGCGCCCAAGGAGCACGCATGAGCACGTCCCCGGACACCATCGACCACGAGATCATCGGCGAAGACCTGCAGGGCGTCGTCATCACGCTCGACCCGGGCGAGGCCGTCGTCGCCGAGGCGGGCGC
>CALLYM010000278.1 GCA_937858155.1 uncultured Phycisphaerales bacterium
AGGCGAACGCGGCGGCGGCGCAGAACGCGGGGCCGGGCGTGGACGTGTACGCCTAAGGGCGGCGGGACAGGTCAACCATGGAGGCCCGGAGCGGGGCCTGGTCTCGGCGGCGCGGGCCGCGGGGTCGGGCCGTGGTCCGGGCCTTCTTTCGTGCGCGGGTTCAGCGGATGAAGAGGCCGGCGGTGGCGGCCATGAGCCAGAGGGCGAGGAGGCCGGTGATCATGGCGCGGGTGGCGAGGGCGGCGATGTCGGCGCGGCGGGTGGGGGCCATGGCGGAGAAGCCGCCGATCTGGATGGCGATCGAAGGGATGTTGGCGAAGCCGCAGAGGGCGTAGGTGGCGACCTGGGCGGAGAAGGGGTCGATGGCGGAGGCCTTGATGGCGTCCTGGAGTCGCATGTAGGCGATGAACTCGGTGGCGATGACCTGGGTGCCGATGAGGGAGCCGACGGTGCCGGCGTCGTGCCAGGGGACGCCGATGAGCCAGGCGACGGGGCGGAAGATCCAGGCGAGGCCGGCCTCGATGGAGAAGGGGCCGAGGTGGTTGGCCTCTCGCCAAGCGGCGACGGGGCCGGCGTCGCCGAGGGCGGCGAGGGGGAGGTTGACGAGGGCGAGGAGGGCGACGAAGGCGATGATCATGGCGGCGACGTTGGCCGCGAGTTTGAGGCCGTCGGTGGCGCCGAGGGCGGCGGCGTCGACGAGGTTCTCGGCGGGCTGCTCGAGCCTGAGGCTGGCGAGGTCTTCGGGGGGCTGGGGCTCGGTCTCGGGGACCATGAGCTTGGCGAGGGCGAGGCCGCCGGGGGCGGACATGACGCTGGCGGTCATGAGGTGCTTGGCGAACAGCACCTTGCTCTCGTCGGAGTCACCTCCCAGGATGCCGATGTAGGCGGCGAGGACGCTGCCGGCGATGGTGGAGAAGCCCGGGACCATGACGCCCATGAGCTGGCTCCTTGTCATGGTGGGGAGGTAGGGGCGGACGCAGAGCGGTGCTTCGGTCTGGCCCAGGAAGACGTTCGCGGCGGCGGAGAGGGCCTCAGTGCCGGTCACGCCGAGCGTCTTGCGGAGCATCCAGGCCATCACGGCGACAACGCGGGGCATGATGCCCACGTAGTACAGGACGCTCATGAGCGCGGCGAAGAAGATGATGATGGGCAGCACCTTGAACGCGAAGACGAAGCCCCACGGGCCGCTGGGGTCGGCGAGTTTGGCGCCGAAGACGAAGACGATGCCGTCGTCCGCGAAGGAGATCACTTTGTTGAAGCCTGCGGCGAACTGGTCGAAGAGCCAGACCACCCACCTGTTGCTCAGCAGCAGGTAGGCGAGGACGAACTGCACGAGGACACCGACGATGACAAGCCTCCAGGGGACGCGCGAGCGGTGCGCGGAGAGCAGGTAGGCCACGCCGGTCAGTGCGACGACGCCGATAAGGCCCTGGAGCTGGTGCATGGGCGAGGTTACACCGGCAGCGTGTGTGACGCCGCGGTACGATCCGGCGTGCCTGAGGAGCGTCATGTTTCATTCGCGGATGCGCAGCGGTGGCTGGAACGGCGCGTCGCGGCGCTGGCGCGGGCCTCGGTCGTGATCGGCATCACGGGGCCGGTGGGCGCGGGCAAGAGCACGCTGGCGAGGGCGCTTTCCACGAGCGTGCTTTCCACGGACGACTACCTGCCGGACTATGACCGCGTGGCGTACCACGAGCGGGACGATCCTGACCGGGCGGACCTGCCGCTGCTGGCGACGCACCTGCGGGAGCTTGCGTCGGGGCGGGGGGTTCGGTCGCCGGTGTGGTCGTTCCAGACGCACCGGCGTGAGGGGGAAAAGTTGATCGAGCCTGCAAACATTGTGGTCGTGGAAGGTCTGCATGCGCTGCACGCGGCGGTGTTACCAGCGCTGGATGTGCGTGTATATATGGATGCGCCGCGCGATGTGCGTTGGCGGCGCTGGGAGGAGATTGAATCGAGCGGGCAGCGGGGGTGGGGGGTCGAAGTGGCACGGGCGTTCTTTGATGAGGTGGCGGAGCCGACATACGAGCGCGTCGCACCGATGTATCGCGCGGTGGCGGATGTGGTGGTTCTGAATCACTGATGCACTTGCATGGGTTTGGGGTTTGTTCACTTGTGCAACGTCCCCCCGGTTCGCGCATCGAATCATCCCGCGTGATGGGGGCGGAATTCCGTGCCTTGGCGGCGGCGTGCGCTGTCGGAAGGTGCGCAGTGCAAGTCCAGGAGTTTGAATCGAATGAAGACGTCCACGATTGTCTGGTCGGTTGTCGCGGTTCTTGGCGGCGTTGGCGCGGTGGCGGCGTGGAAGAGCATGCCGTGTTCTTCGTGCCAGGCGAACGCGAAGTCTTTGGGCGCTGTGGTGACCGCCGTTGCCAACCCCGCCCCGGCCCCCGCACCTGCTTTGGCGGAAGACGCCAAAGCGTTCAGCGTGGACCCCGTGCACTCCGCGGTGCTGTTCCGGATCCAGCACATGGGCGTGTCCTACTTCCATGGTCGTTTCAACAGTTTCTCCGGCTCGTTCCACTTCGACGAGGCCGACGCGGCGAAGAGCTCGCTGAGCGTGACGGTCAAGGCGGATTCTGTCGACACGCACAACGAGGCGCGCGAAAAGCACCTCAAGACGGCGGACTTCTTCTCCGTCGCGGAGTTCCCGGAGATCACGTTCAACGCCAAGTCCGTGAAGAAGACGGGCGAGCACACGTACGACGTGACGGGCGACCTGACGCTGCTGGGCAAGACCAAGAGTGTGACCACGACCGTGACGCACGTGGGTACCGCGACGGCCCCGGCCCAGATGGGCGGCGGGGAGATGAGCGGCATTGAAACGACCTTCACCATCAAGCGGTCGGACTATGGCATGAACTTCGGCGTGGAGAAGAACATGCTGGGCGATGAGGTGCAGTTGACGGTCGCGCTGGAAGGCCACCGCAAGTAACTAATCCGGTTTGGCGTACTCCGAAGGGCGGGCGGCTCTCGCCCGCCCTTCTTGTTTTTCCATCTTTGCTTTTCCCTCATGGACAACGACACACTGCTACGGATTGCTCTTGCCACGCTGCCGACCGGCGTGGTTTCCTTGGTTGCGCTGCTCGTCGTCTGGTGGCGTACGCCGACTCGCCGCGGGGCAGCGCCGGGGTCGCGCGCGGAGCCGACATTGTGGCGTCTGCTCGTGCCGGTGGTGCTTGTCGCGCTGGCCGGGACGGCGCTCTACCCGCTGGTGTTTCAATCAGGGTTCCCAGAGTTTCCGCCCACGCGGGGGCGGTTTGCGATTCCGTACATCGGCATCGCGGCCCTGCTTGCGGGTCTGGGGGTTGCCGCGGCGCATCGGTTGGGGCCGCGGGCGGGTGTTGCGATCACGGCGGCGATTGCAATCGGCGGGATTGCAGCGGCTCTTGTGCTCACGCTGCGCACGCAGCTGCTCGCGGACGGCGGCTGGGAGAGGTGGCGTGCGGTCGTGGGGGCGTTTGGGGTGCTTGCGCCCGTGTTTGTCGCTGGGCTGGTGCTGCTTACGCGTTCGAGTCGGCGCGGGCTCGCTCCGGCGTTGTCGGTCTTTGTCGTCGCTTTTGCAGTGAGCCAGTTGCTGGTGGTCGGGTACCACTCGATTTCCGAGAGCATCATGGCGGCGGCGTTGTGCGCGGTGGTGGGGGGGCTTGTGGGGGCGGCGGTCTTTCGGCCTTCCGTGGTGTTCGGGTCGGCCGGGGCGGTTGCGATCGGGCTCATGATGTCGATGCTGCTTCTGCAGGGGGCGTCGTTCGGGGCGAGCGATATGCCGTGGAGGCTGGTGTTCGCGGCGATGATTGCGGTGTCGCCGTTTGCCGCGCTGGGGGCAGACCTCGTGGCGGGCAAGGCCGGGATCACCAGGGCGTGGGCGCGCGGAGTATGCATGGTGGGCGGGGCGGCGGCGCTCGCGATCGGTGCGGTCGCCATCGCGGGCAGGATGTACATGCAGGAAGCGTCGGCTGGGTACTGACGCCGCCACTCGTGGGAGAAAGCGGTCGTTACTTCCAAGCAGGCGTCCACGCGAGCACGACAGCGTCGACGCGGATGTCGGCCTTCTTGGGCCGGACTTTGATGGTTTCGAGCGCTTCGGTGGCGGGGTCGACCTTGGACGAGAAGGCATCGACCTCGGTCTGGAACTGGGCCTGAAGGTCTGTGAGCTGTTGCTGGAGGGCCTGCACGTTCTCTTCGGCGCGGCCCACGTCGCCAGACTCCTGGTATGCGCGTGAGCCGGCGCGCATCGCGGTGGCGGCTTTGCCGACGTTGCCCGCGGAGATCGTCTTGCGGCCCAGGAAGCCGCCGAGGATCGCGGCGCCGATGGAGAGGGCGGTGTTGACCTTGGACTGGCTGGCCTGGGCTTTCTGGACCTCGACCGTTTGCTGGGCGCGACGGATGCGGTCCTCGAGCGTACCGATCTTGGAGGCGTACTTGGCGCGGAGTTTCTCGGCGAAGGCGTCGCGTTCCTCGCGGGCGTTCTGCGCGAGCCGGAGGCGGAATTCCTTCTCGGTCTCGTTGGGCTTGCTGGTGGCCTCGAGCGAGGGGCTGCGGAGGAGCGTGAGTTCCTGGGTGCGGAAGAGGGAGTCGGCGAGCCTCTTGCCCCAGTCGGCGTAGGACTTGGCCTTTGCGGCCTCCGGCGGGAGCGTGGCGAACGCGGCGCCGTCCGCCGGGTCACGCTCCACGTCTTTGTCGGTGAGGTCTACCTCTTCGCCGGTGTCCCAGTCGATGGGGACCGGCCCGGAACCGAAGGGCGTGGACACGGCGATGGGGACGCTTTCATCGACGTTGAGTTTCTTGTCCATGAAGTGGACCTGGGTAAAGCCCAGGAGGCGTGGTTCGTAGGTGAGGGTTGCGTCGGGCTGGCGTGCGCCGCGGACGGGAACGAAGTACTGCGGGACGTCGGGGGGGAGGACGGGGCGGGAGGAGGCCGCGCCCATGGGCGTGCGAGATGCGGCAACCGCTGCCGGTGCGACTCGCGGTGCGGGCGCAGGTATTGGAGCGGGCATGGGCGAGACGCTTGTGGGACTGAGCACAGGCGGGACGCCTGTGCCACCCATACCAGCAGAGGCAGCCATACCAGCCGAGCCGGCCTTGATGGGGTCCATGAGTTGTTTGATCTGGCCGCGCGTGAGGGGACCGCGCAGGTAGGACATGCACCAGCGGGTTTCGAAGACGACGGGCGCGTCCTCGTGGACGTTGTTCATGAGGAAGACGCGCTTGCCGAGGCTGGAGAGCGTGCGGTCCATCGCGGCCCGGTCGAATTGGCGGGAGGCGGTGGACATGGCTCCTTCGAGGCCGTCCAAGAGGCGGGCTTTGTCCTGTTCTGTCTGGAGGCGTCCGATGAACCAGGTGCCGGCGTTTGCGAGGCCTTTGTAGTCGATGTCGACGGGGTTCTGCGTCGCGAGCACGACGCCGACGCCGAACGCGCGGGCCTGCTTCATGAGGGTGAGGAGGGCCTGCTTGCTGGGCGGGTTGGCGACGGGGGGCACATAGCCGGCGATTTCGTCCATGTAGAGGATCGCGCGGAGGCTGGTGGTGCCGCTCTGGGAGCGGACCCAGGCGAGGAGCTGGTTCAGGATGAGGGCGACGAAGAACATGCGTTCGCTGTCGCTCAGGTGGGCGATGCTGATGATGGCGAGGCGGGGCTTGGCGGCGTCGGTGTAGAGGAGTTTGCCAATGTCCAGGGGCTGGCCCTGGCTCCAGGCGGAGAACTGGGGGCTCGCGAGGAGGTTGTTGAGCGCCATCGCGAGCTCGAAGCGTTCCTTGGCGGGGTAGAAGGCTTCGAGCTCGAGGACGCCGACGCGGGTGAAGGACGGGGACTGGACCGCGGCGATGATGGCCGCGAGGTCCAGGCTTTGGCCTGCGGTCCAGGCGTTCTGGAGGATGGTGGAGAGGAGGATGTGCTCGCGGCTGCGCGGGTTGTCGCTGGGGAGGCCGGCGAGGCCCAGGATGCTGGCGACAGTGGTGGAGATGCGGTCGCGGAAGAGTTCGGAGTCGTCGATCACTTCGAAGGGCGGGCAGTCGAAGGACTTCATGATCGACAGCGGGATGCCGGCGTTGCTGCCGGGGGTGTAGATGGCGACATCGGCGGCGGCGCGGAGTCGTGCGATGCGGTCCTGCGGCTGGCCCCAGTCGGCAAGTCCCTTCTTCCACAGTTCTGCTTGTTGGGCGGCGAACTGGTCGGGGGAGATGCCCCGGGTCTGGGCGTCGCTCTCGTTGATCCAGGGGCGGAAGTCCTGCGGCTGGAGGCCCGGGAATGTGAGCATCAGGTTGCCGAGGTCGCCCTTGGGGTCGATGATGAGGGCGGGGATGGCGTCGATGGCTGCTTCCTCGAGCAGGCCGATGCAGAGGCCGGTCTTGCCGGAGCCTGTCATACCGACGCAGACGGCGTGGGTGACGAGGTCCTTGCTGTCGTAGAGGATGGGGTTGTTGGTGGTGGCGTTGGTGGCGGCGTCGCGCGCCCTGCCGAGGTAAAACACGCCGAGTTTTTCGTAATCGGGGAGCGGGCTCATGGGTCATGGTACCCGGTGGTGGGAGGTCGATGAGTGCCGCCGGGTTTGCAGGCGGTGCAGGATCGGGTAATCTACGCGCGGAAAGGGTCTGTCCATGATTCAGCAGTCAGGCGTGGGGGGTAGGGGATCATCCATGGGGTTGTCGCGTCGTGAGGTCATCCAGTCGGCGGCGGTGCTTGCGGCGGCGGCCGTGACACCCCGGATATTTGCGCAGCCGGGCCCGGGGCAGGCCGCGAAGCCCGTGCGTGTGGGAGTCATTGGGTGCGGTGGGCGCGGGACGGGCGCGGCTGTCAACGCGCTGGAGGCGTCGGCGGACGCACGCGTGGTGGCGCTGGGAGACTTGTTCCCGGAGCGTGTTGCGGGTGCGCGGGCGCAGCTGAAAGGGTTCGGAGAGCGGGCGGCGATCGAGGATGGCCAGTGTTTCACCGGGTTTGACGCGTACAAGAAGGTGTGCGCGCTGGACGTGGACTATGTCATTCTGGCGACGCCGCCGCACTTCAGGCCGATTCACCTCGCGGAGGCGGTGGCGAAGGGGAAGCACGTGTTCTTGGAGAAGCCGTGCGGGGTGGACCCCGTGGGCGTGCGGAGCGTGCTGGCGAGCGCGGATGTGGCGGACAAGAAGAAGCTGTGCATCGTGGCGGGGACGCAGCGGCGGCACGAGTCGTGCTATGTCGAGGCGATGAAGCGGCTGCACGCCGGGGATCTTGGCAGGATCGTCACCGCGCGGTGCTATTGGAACCAGGGTGGGCTTTGGATGAACCCTCGGCAGCCTGAGTGGAGCGACATGGAGTGGCAGCTTCGGAACTGGCTGTACTTCACGTGGCTGAGCGGGGACCACATCGTGGAGCAGCACGTGCACAACCTGGACGTGATCAACTGGGCGCTCAAGGGGCACCCTTTGAAGTGCACGGCCATGGGGGGACGGCAGTGCCGCACGGACCCGGCGTACGGCAATGTGTTCGACCACTTCTGCTGCGAGTATGAGTACGCGGACGGCGTGACGGTGGTGTCGCAGTGCCGTCAGATCGATGGTTGCGCGGGGCGGGTGGAGGAAGTGGTGGAGGGCACGGAAGGGAAGATCGTGACGATGCCCGGGCGGGCGAAGATCACGGGGAAGAGCGCGTGGAACTTCACGGGGGACGACAACGACCCGTACACGGCGGAGCATGCGGACCTGATCCGGGCGATCCAGAGTGGTCAGCAGGTGAACGAGGCGCGGAACGTGGCGCACTCGACGATGACGGCGGTGATGGGGCGGATCGCGGCGTACACGGGGAAAACCGTGACGTGGGAGCAGGTCATGCAGAGCGAATTGTCGCTCGCGCCGAGCGCGTATGAATTTGGGCCAATGCCTGTGGGGGCTGTGGCGATGCCGGGGCGGATGGGGTGAAGGATCGTTAGCTGCCCCTGGCGGCACGCATCGCTCGCGTCACGTAGGGCAGGCCACTCAGGACCGTGACGATGACGGTGCTCCACGCGATGATGTCGATGGTGATGCGGCCCCAGGTGCCTTTTTGCACCGGCGCAATGCCCAGCAGGACGAGGATCGCCGGCACGGCGCACGCCTGGACAATCATTTTCAACTTGCCTGTCGTCTGGGCGGAGAAGTCGATGCCGTCGGATTCGTAGACGGCGCGGATGCTGGTGACGAGGAGTTCGCGTGCGAGGATGAGGACGACCATCCAGGGCTGGACGCCGCTGACATGGAGGGGGCGGGGGCCGTCGACATCGAAGGAGAAGTTGGGCCCGGCGAGCATGATGAAGGCTCCGACGACGAGGACTTTGTCCGCGAAGGGGTCCATCACGCGGCCGAAGCGGCTGACGACTTTCCAGCGTCGGGCGAGCGGACCGTCGACAGCGTCGGTAAGCGCGGCGAGCCCAAAGAGTGCTGCGCCAACGAGATAGGGCCAGACGGGGTGGGTGGGTTTCACGACCAGATCGGTGGTGGGGTAGGTCCAGATCGCGAGCAGGGCGAAGAAGGCAAGGGCGATGAAGAGGCGCGCCACGGTGAGCGCGTTGGGCACCCAGCGTCGGTATCCGACGGTGGTCGGGGAGGTTGGGAGAGCGGTGGTGGTCGAGGTGGTTGCGCCCACGAGCGGCATGATAGTGGCTGGACAGAGTTGGGTGGAGTTGCGTGGACTGGGCCTGGTGCGGTGGAACATGCCGCGCCGGTGATCTACCCTGTCGCCGCACCGGCGGCCCGCCATGGATGGATGGGATGGCCGGGATCGGTTCGGTTGTTGGACGCTGACTGACCTCTGGGCATCACGTGGGCCAGATCATCACCCCTTTCATCTTCTTCGGGCTGCTGGTGCTGGGCGCGTTGGGCGTGTGCCTGGCGTTGCCGCGACGCGGGAAGACGCCGCAGGTAGTTGGGGCGCT
>CALLYM010000279.1 GCA_937858155.1 uncultured Phycisphaerales bacterium
AACCGGCCCTCCCCTCCCCCCTCCGTCGCTTCGTCGCTCCGTCGCTCCGTCGCTTCCCCCCTACTGCACCAACCCCTTCGTCAGGCGCATGAACGCCGTCTCGAGGTTCACCGGCTCCTCCATGAACTTCGTCACGCGGAAGCCCTTGTTGATCAGCACGTTGGGCAGGTCGTAGTAGTGCATCCCCCCCGTGGGCCCGCCCCCGGCCGTGTCGTCGAAGTCCACCTGGATGATCTTGGTCACCCGGTCGTTCACGTCCGCGTCCTGGATCGCGACCTTCTTGACCCCGGGGAACGCCTGGATGATCTTCGCGGCCTCGTCCGTGCGGTCCAGCACCGCCACGTGCACCACGTGCCCCATCTTCGCCCGCCGCACGATCTCCGCCACCGGCCCGTTGAACAGCAGCTGCCCCCGCTCGATGATCCCCACCACGTTGCACAGCTCCGCCAGCTCGGGCAAAATATGGCTGGAGATCAGGATCGTCTTCCCCATGCGCCGAAGCTCTTTGAGCAATTCGCGCATCTCGATGCGGGCCCTGGGGTCAAGGCCGCTCGCGGGCTCGTCCATCAGCAGCACCTTGGGGTCGTGCAGTAGCACGCGGGCCACGGACAGCCGCTGCCGCATGCCGCGGGATAGACCGTTGACCTCCGCTGTCGCCTTGTACGACAGGTCCGTCAACTCCAAAACGTCCGCCACGACCTTCTTCCGCTGCGAGCCGTGGATCGAGTACGCCGCCGCGAAGAACTCCAGGTACTCCGTCACCACCATGTCCTCGTACGCGCCGAGCTCGTCGGCGACGTACCCGATCAGCGGACGGATCTGGCGGTTCTGATACCCGATGGTCAGCCCTGCGACGTTCGCCTGCCCGCTGCTGGGCTTGAGCAGGGTCGCAAGGATCTTGATCGTCGTGGTTTTGCCGGCCCCGTTGGGCCCGATGAACCCGAAGCAATCGCCCTCGTTGATCGTGAGGTTGAGGTTGTTGAGCGCGACGAGATCGCCGTAGCGCTTCGTCAGGTTGATGGTTTCGATCATCGGCACGCGTCAGTTTCCTCCCTCTTTGCCGGGCAGCAGGTCGGGCTTTTCTTCCGGCTGCATTTGGGGCGCGCGGTTCTGAGCGTCCTCGGGCAGTCTGCGTCCGCTCTGCTTGTCCGCTTCAACCACTTCCGGAGGGTGCGCGGGCAGAGGGTACACCCACCTGATCATGGTCATGCCCTTGCTCTCCAACTCCCGCGGCTCGCCGCCCGTGTCCGTCACGAACAGCGGAACAGGACATTTGCCCTCTTTGCCCTCGCCCTGCGTGAAGCCGATCACCATGACGCACGGCTGCGTGAACCACCGTGATAGGTCCAGGCCGTGCATCGCCCGCCTCTGCGGCACCGCCGCGAGAGGCTGATTACCGCTGCCATCCGGCCGGTCCGGCTGTCGGAGTTGATGGAAGAGAGTCATCGCCAACAGGCGTTTCTCTTGAGTGAGACTGTCGACCACATCGGCAAGCCCGAATTGCCCTTGCACACTCGGCACCAACTGCTGGTCCATTGTCGTCGCAAGGCTGGTGTTCCGATCGTTTGCTTTGCGCAACACTTCCAGGTCCTGCGCTCCAGCAGCGCCGGGCATCCACGCATCCTTCATCGTATAAATATCGGCGACGAACAACTGAGCATCGCTGGGATTGCCAGCAATACGTGTCTGCTCCCGCACGATGATGATGAACACGTCACGGAGCGCAAACGGTAGATCATGCACCAGCGTCCCCGTGATGTACGGCTTGGTCGACGTGGTCGTCCAGTTCGGCGTCAGGCGGATCTCGCCCACTCCTGTCCCAGCGTCATCCACCGGCCGCGGCATGCCCAGCACCGGCGGGCCCGCCCAGTCGGCCTGGATCGTCTTGACCGTCGAACGCACCGGCACATTCATCGCGTCCGGGCTCAGCGTGTCGATCGGGTAGTTCCGCGAGTCCGGGAACGACCCCGTGGAACCGCTCGTGTCGTCCGGGTTTTCCCACGGCGCGATGCTGCACAGGCTCGGGTCACTCGTTCCCGACTTGTCCCCCACGCTGATCCGTGCCTCGCCATACCTGGGCACCAGGACGTTCGCCCACACTCTGGCACGCTCGATGGGCTGCCCGTACACATGGTCGATGATCGTCAGGTGATTGGCCGACGTCCTGAAAGGCCGCAGCGCCCGCGCCCCGCCCCACGCGACCAGCGTAAAGGCCGCCGACCCCGCGACGAACCCTACCCACGCGTGCTTGTGCAGGTTCTGCTTCTTGAGCAGGAAGTACCCGGGCGGCCCCACAACCAGCCAGTACAGCGCGAACACCGCGAACCCAAGCAGCGCCCCCAGCGCGCTCGCGCCCTTCACGCTGATGATGTTCACGATGTCCTTGTCCACGTTCCACGCCCGGAACGGGCTACCGATGTACCCCCCGGTCTGCTGCTTCGCGGGGGTGAAGTTGCCGCGACGCCCGAGCACCCGATGCCAGAAAATGTCCGCGTCGATGAACTTCTGAAGCTGCTGGTTGTTCAAGTCCAGCCCGATCATCGTCACCGCGCCCATGCCCACCAGCCGCCGCACCACCACGCACGCCCCATCATTCCCGCACAGGATCGGCGTCGCGTCCGCCGCAGACGCCTGCGGCACCAGCGAGAACGTGTGCATCACCCCCGTCTCAGGAAATCCCGGCGTCTTCACGTCCGCCGTGATCATCGGCCGGTACGCCGCGTAGTTCGCCGTCTCTTCACGGTCCACCTTCACCGCGGGCAGCAGTGAGAAAAGCTCGTTCGCGCTCGATGTTGTCCACGTCTGTCCCACCGTTGGGAGGATGATGACCAGGTGCCCGCCACGTTCGACCCATTCCCGGATCGCCCGCGCCTTCTCCAGCCGCAACTGCGACACATCGCCCGATGCCCACACCATCGTGTCAAGCGCCGCCAAGCCCATCCACCGGTCAGGGATGTCGTCCAGAGTCATGTGGACGATGCTCGTGACCTCTTGCCCGCGCGACGAAAACGCCTCGTTGGGGTTCCTGGTGCTGTAATCCGACAGACCCAGCGGCCGGTTGCCGGTTCCGATCAGCCCAATCAATCCCTCCGTCGGCCCACGCAGTTGTCCGCTGTTCCCCAGACGCGGCTCGATTTCCGCCCGACCCAGCAGCCGCCCCGCGCGGTGCGTCAGTTCCGGCACCGCGTTCGCCGTCCCGCTCGGCACCGCCTCATACACCGTGATCTCGATGGGCCGGCGCCTGAAGTCCTCGTACGCCAGGCGTGTGTAGATCCAGAACGACTGGTCCCTCCCCGGGTTGGTCGCCACCAGGCGCTGCTGTGTCGCCAAGTCCCCATCGGCGTCCGTGTTCGCAAGCCTGATGAGTACGTCCCGAGGCTTGGTCGCGCTATCCCGGATCTTGACAAGAAACCCCGCCCAGTCGCCCCCGCGTGCTACGTCCCCCGCGCCGAACTTCTCCAGCGAAACAGCGACTTCTCCGTCGAATGCCGCAGGCTGATTCGGTGCAGCCACCCCATCCGCAGGTGCGGAGGTATCGGACCCGCCCTGGTCTGGGTCTTCCGTCTGGGCGGACGCTGACGCCGGGGCCAGCACCAATCCACCCACCCATATACCCACCACAAGCGCAACCCTTGCGGCTCGCGACCACAAACCCGCGGCGGTTCTATCAGACGGGCGGCGTTGGGACGGGGCGTTCGGCAAGTCGCTCACACAACCATTCTACAGATACTCACCTGACCGTGTTCAGTTTCCGATTCCGGAGTATGCAGTTTCTCGCGGACAAGGTATGGGTGCTGACAATCCTCGTCGCCACGGCGGGCCTGCTCGGGCTGCTCCATGTCATGGCCGTCGGCATCCAGAACCAGGTCAAGGTGCACGACCTCAAGGTCAAGGTCAACTTCCTCCGCCAGCAGCAGATGGAGCGCCTCCGCGAACGCATGGAATACCAGCAGGCCATGCTCGGCGCCGGTCCCCGCACCCCCATCGATCCCAACGAGGAAATCATCGAGGTGGACGAGGCACCGCCCGCGAAGAAAGCGGCGTGAGCCCCCGCCCGGGGGCGCTACTGCCCGACAAGCTCCGCGATGAACATGGCGTGCGCCTTCATCCCCATCCGGTAGCAGTCAAGCTCAAACTTCTCGTTCGGGCTGTGCACCCGGTCATCGTCAAGACCGAACCCCATGAAAATCGTGTCGATCCCCAGCACCGCCTTGAGCATCCCGGCGACCGGGATCGACCCTCCCGACTTGATCAGGTACGGCTGACGCCCTGTCGCCCGCTCCAGCGCCCTGGTCGCCTTTCTCAGCTCTGGCGAGTCTGTCGGCGTGGTGACGCCATCGCCCCCGTGATGATCCTCCAGCTCCCACCGGCATCCCGCCGGCGTCTTGCTCCGCAGCCAATCGAAGAACAGCCTTGTGATCACATCAGGCCGCTGGTCCGCGACGAGCCGGAACGAAACCTTCGCGCTCGCTTTCGCGCCGATCACCGTCTTGGCCCCCGCGCCGGTGTACCCACCCCAGATGCCGTTGATCTCCGCTGTGGGCCTTCCCCACTCGCGCTCCATGAAGTTGTACCCGGTCTCACCCACATCGCCCTCGGGCGACAGCCCGATCTTCGCGAGCGTGCCCGCCGCTGTGAGCCCGGTGTCCTTCGCGAGCCGCGCCCACGCATCCCGCTCTTCCTTGGAGATCGGCCGCACCGCGTCATAGAACCCCGGGATTGTCACGCGCCGGTCCTTGTCGTGCAGCTGCGCGAGCACTCTGCAGAGTTCCGTCGCGGGATTGGGGCACCGCCCACCCCAGAGCCCGCTGTGCAGGTCCTGGTCCGGCCCATGCAGGGTGATCTGCGTGTACGCGAGCCCGCGCACGCCGTACGTAATCGCCGGCAGCCCGCGCCCCACCGTCCCCGTATCTGAAATCAGGCACACCCGGCACTTCCTCAGTTCCGCCGCGTGCCCCCGCACGAAACCCTCAAGGTTGACCGACCCGCTCTCCTCCTCACCCTCGATCATCACCGTAAACGCCGCGCCGCCCGTCGGGTGACCGCTCACCTTCTTCCACGCACGGCAGGCCTCAAGGAATGTCATCACCTGGCCCTTGTCGTCCACCGCGCCCCGCGCCACAATCCTCTCGCCCGGAATGTTCCCGGCCGGCGCGCCCGTATACCCCTTCTCCGCGGGCTTCACCACAGGCTCAAACGGCGGGCTCTCCCACAGGTCCACAGGGTCCACCGGCTGAACGTCGTAATGCCCGTAAAAAAGGATCCGCGGACCCTGGTACGCCGCCGACGCTTCGACCGACGCCAGCACAACAGGGTGCCCGCTCCCCTTGCCGTCCTTCACCTCGCCCGTTTCAACGACCTCCACGCGCGTGAACCCTACCTCCCGCAGCTGCGCGGCGCACCATTCCGCCGCGCGCCTCACCATGTCCTTGTACGCGGGGTCCGTCGAAATGCTCGGGATCGTCAGCCAATCGCACAGCCGCTGCACCGCCCCCTTGTCGTTGGCGGCGAGCGTGTCCAGAACAGTGTGTTCATGTGCCATGCCGAACAGTAGTGGGGCACCAACAGAGCGGTGCCGCACGCACTTTACACGCATCCCGGGCCGCCACCCTCGTCACCTTCCTCCCGCCTCCGCACACGCTCCAAAGTCCCCTCCAGCTGCGCCACCCTCTGCGCGAGCGCAAGCACCTGCTGTTGAAGCCGCACGACTTGCTCACCCAGCTGCGCCTGCTCATGTTCGGCAACGCCCAGCGCTTCTTCCACGCGCTGCAGCCTCTGGTCCCCGCCCCCCGGCCCGCTCTGATGCTGTGTGCCCATCGTTCCGCCTTTCCGGGAGGAGAGTAACCTACCCGCCATGACGCCCCTCCTCCTCGCCTGCGCAGCCCTCGCCGCGACCTCGGCCACGGCCTCCGCGGAATTCGCACCCGCCGCGCTCCGCTTCCAGAACACCCCTCCAAGCACCCCAACGCCGGCGCAGAGCACCGTAGACGCCGACGTCCAGCGATCCTCACCGCCCGCCGAATCACCCCGGTTCCACTTCCTCCAGAAGAATTCCCGCTGGCTCTCCTTCGGCGTGAGCGCTGCCGACGACTTCGACAACCTCACCGAGGTCAATGTCTACGGGTCCTACTCCCGCTTCATCGAGGACCGCGTGGAGGTGATCGGCGAGGTCAGCCTCCGCTACTTCGACGAAGTTGGCGGCAACGCCGTTGGTGTCAATCCCGCGATCGTCTTCCGCTACCACTGGTGGAAGAGCGACGAGGAAGCCACCTGGACGTCCTACTTGGACCTCGGTATCGGCGTCATGCTCTCTTCCGACGACGTGCCGCAGGACGGCACATCCTTCAACTTCACCCCGCGCGCCGGCGTTGGCATCACCCACGCGCTGAGCGATCACACACGCCTCCTCCTGGGCCTGCGCTGGTCCCACATCTCCAACGCGCGCCTCACAGGCGACAACGACAACCAGGGCACCGATGCGCCCATGTTCCACGTCGGGCTCATTTGGGAATTCTGATCCCGCAATTCCGGTGGCGGGGCCCAAAGAAGCGTCAAGCACCGCAGGCCCACCACAAGGGACTCAAGGGACGCGACACGAGGATAAAGACCTCGGCAGGCCCATAGTTATTCTGGCCACTTTCCTTGCCAACCGCGAATTCTGCTGCACCTTTGAGTGACTGGGCCAGCGCCCGGCCGGTGTCCGTTGCGCCATGATCGCTCGAACGACCATCCCCGCCCTCGTCCTCTGCGTCGCTCCGGCGGCGCACGCACACCTTGCGTTCATCAACTTCGAGGACACGCCCATCAGCGGCCCTCTGCACCCGGGCGACGTCCTGCAGAACCAGCTCAATATGTGGGGCACCGTCTACCAGGGCGACCTTCTCACGATCCGGGACAACCCGCTCACCGCCATCTCCAACACCCAGGTTTCCGTCCTCACACACCAGGGCGACAACACCATCGCGCCGGTCCTCCGCTTCGACTTTGTCATCCACGGCACAAATATTCAGAGCTTGGGCGACTTTGTCGGCATCATCGCCACGAACGCCGTTTCGCCCAACACGACATTCACGATGTCCGCCTGGGATACCGAAGACAGCCTGATCGCCTCCCTCTCGACCATTGTCGAGAACACCAACCACTACGACCCGACCGAGGACACCGAGCTGGTGATCTTCCACCCCAACATCGCCTACGTCACGCTCACCGCAACCGCGAATGGGTTGCCCGTCGAAGTTGAGTTGGACAATCTTCGGTACAACCACTTGCTGCCGACGCCGGGCGCGCTGTGCGCATGCATGGGCATGCCGTGGTGGCTAAGGCGGAGGCGTTGAGCCGGAGGGTGGGGTTCTTGAAATCGAGAATGATTGAACAGGGCTTTCTCAGCCGGCGCCTCGCGGGCTGAGCGATGCCGCATGGCGCGGTGCGAATTGCCCCTCCTCCCCGGCACGCCACAAACATCGGTGTGGCACGCCTGTTGCAACCATCCCGTCAACGCGTCCGACCGTCCCACGGAAACGAATGGCGCGAGGCCAGGGCAACGCCCGAGGGTGCGCACGACCTGGTCCCCGCCGATGTGCAGGCGGAACCACCGACGTCCCAACAAGGAGAATGGTTTATGAAGTGCGCTCGCATGATCGTCGTCTCATTGTCTCTCCTCGCGGAGGGCCAGGCATTAGCCCACAACTCGTACATGTCCGTATTCCAGGCGCGGTACCCCGCCAGCACCCTCCCCGCCCGCATGAACGCGGCTACCGGTTCAGCGTGCAACGTCTGCCACCACCCCACCGACCGCGCCAACCCCGGCAACTGCTACAAGATCGCGCTCGTGGCCCGTATCGACGCGGGGAGGACGATCACGCAGGCTCTGGCGGATGTGGAAGCCGCCGACTCGGACAATGACGGCGTCAGCAACCTCGATGAGATCCTCATGCCCCGCGCGGACCTCCCGGGGCAGGTCGGCTATTCCCCGGGCCTCATCGGAGATGTTGGCAGCGACCCCTGCGGAGCGCCGGGCACCCTGACCAATCAGCCAGAAACCCCGCCCCCGCCCGGGCCCGTCTGCGATTCAATCGACTTCAATGGTGATGGGCTCCTCCCGGACACGCAGGACATCACCGACTTCCTCGCTGTATTCGGCGGCGGTGTGTGCCCGACCGCGACCTGCGGGGACATCGACTTTAACAACGACGGCCTGTTCCCGGACACCCAGGACATCACAGCGTTCCTGACCGTGTTCGGCGGCGGCGCGTGCGAGTAAGGGCGATGGGACGCGGCCCAGGGGAACCGGGTCGCGTCCTCTTTGAGAAGGTGAGTATTTGGGTTCATTGCAGCAGGCCCTTCACGTCCCCATCAGGGTCGCGAGAGTTTTCGTGCACCTATGAGGGGTGGAGCCGATCGCGGAGCTTGCACCGCGTGCCACCACCTTCGAACATTACAAAGCGATGTCTGTGGTACAACGGGGCCGCCTTGGCACTACTCCTTCGTACGCACGCGTAATCCATATTCGTTGCTGTCAGTCGAAAACGTCCTGCACGCCTCTCGGCCCGCCGGACGCAGAAGGGAGCGCTCAGTTACAGGATGCACTCCCCGCCGCTGAACACACTCAGGAGGGAGTCGATGTCAGCCGTATCCGGGAACAACCCGTCGTTGTTGAAGTCCACATCGTTGCACGTGCCCGTGGAGCATGGGCCGCCAGAGAACACGCTCAGGAAGTCGTCGATGTCGGCGGTGTCGGGGAACAGCCCGTCGTTGTTGAAGTCGATCGGGTCGCAGGTTGGGGTGCAGGTGGCGGTCAGGGCGACGGCGTTGCTCACCGTGCTTCCGCACGCGTTGGTGACGGCGCAGTCGTACTCGCCCGCAAACGTATCGCTGACACTGGGAATGGTGAGGGTGGCGGTCGCAGCGCTGGGGTTGGAACCGGGATCGATGTCCGCCCCATCCTTGCGCCATTGGTAGGTCGTTGCGCCGGTGGGGTTGACAACCTGCACCGAGAACGTCGCCGCCGTCCCGCACGCGGAAACCGGCGACGGGTGCAGGCCGATGTCGGGGACGCACGTGGTCGAGGCCGAGCCGACAGGCTGGAGGAGGTAGGCGCTGTAGACGGGCGTCGCGGTGTCGGTATGCCCCACGGCGATGATCTGCCCGGCGTTGTTGATGGCGACGGCGCGGTCGAGAAGGATGCCGGAGGTGTTGAGCACGTCGGTTAGGTCGCGGGGCGTCCAGTTGCCCGCGCCGTCGGGCTCCCAGATGGTCGCGTACTGCTCGGTGTGGTCCCAGGACTCGCTGGTGCCGACGACCCAGCCCGCGTCGTTGAGGTCAAACGTTGTGGCGAGGGGCATCCCGAACAGGCGCGCGAGCGGGACGATGGTGGAGTCTGATGGGGAAACAAACCCGCCCGGCACGGACTTGCCGATGATGACGCCCTCGGCGTTGATCCACTGGGGCGTGACGCTGTAGCCGGGGGGCATGTATCCCAGTTGTGTCAGCGTGCCGTCCGTGGCGCGGCGGAACGCGCCGGGCGACGTGTCGGTCCCGCCCCAACTGACGCCCGCGATCTCGCCGCGGTTGTTGATGCAGTTGGCGCTCGCGCTGGGGGTGCCGGGAAAGAGCCGCGTCTTGCCCTCCGCAACGGTGTAGGTGATGGCGGGGGTATCCGGCCCCTGCTGGGAGGTTTGGCTGGTGCCGGGGAGGTTGGCCCAGCCCACGACGGTGCCGGCCCAGTTGACGTCGTTTGCGTTGGCGATGCGGTAGGTGGCGCTGGCGGGGGGCGTGGTGCGCCACCAGTGGAAGTCGCCGAAGGAGTCGATGATGTTCGCACCGGTGGGGGTCATCAGCACGCCGCGCTGGTCGGGGCCCGTGAAGACGTTCCAGGTGCTGCCCGCCAGGAACCCAGAGGACGTGCGCGAGACGAAGTAGAAGTCGGTCGGCGCGCCCGGGATTGGCAGAGTGGCGGGGCGAAAGTGCTTGAAGAAGGGGAGGGCTTGCAGTTGTTGCGCGCTCCAAGTCGAAATATTGACGGCGTTGTAGGAGGGTGGCGCGGCTGTCACGCTGCCCGCGCACAGGGCGCAGGCGCCCACGCATGTCAGGAACACACGGCGAGTGCAAGGGAACATCGTCAGGTCCTTTCGAGAGGGGATGAGTGGTACCAGCACAATGGGAGACTAGATGCACGCCCCGCCGCTGAAGACGGAGAGGAGGGAGTCGATGTCGGTGGTGTCGGGGAACAGGGTGTCGTTGTTAAAGTCGATGTCGTTGCACGCCCCCGTGCTGCACGGGCCGCCGCTGAAGACGCTCAGGAAGTCGTCGATGTCGGCGGTGTCAGGGAACAGGGAGTCGTTGTTGAAGTCGATGGAGTCGCAGGTGGGGCCGCAGTTGGGGACAGTGGCGGTCCACGTGTCGTTGCGGAACGTGGAGCCGTTGACCCCGCCGAACATGACGAGGTTGTTGTGGGCGGTGTCCCACGCCAGGCCTTGGGCCTGGCGGGAGATGGGAACGACCGGGGCCGGGCCCAGGAGGGTCCAGTCGTTGCCGTCCCAGGCCCAGGTGTCGTTGTACGCGCCCGCGCTGATCTCCCACCCGCCGTACAGCAGCACGCGGTGCCCGACGGGGTCGTACGTCATCGAGTGGTACGCGCGCGGGCCGGGGCTGTGGGCGGGCGTGCGCTCGACCCACTGCCCGCCGGTCCACTCCCAGGTGTCGGCGAGGGTGTTGCTGCTGGTGCTGCTGTTCCAGAGGCCGCCGTAGAGGACGATGGTGTCGCGCGCGGTGTCGTAGGCCATGGAGTGGAAGCCGCGCTGGTGGGGCGGGTTCGCGCTGGGCAGGGTCGCCCAGTTCGTGCCGTCCCAGGTGGAGGTGTCGTTGAAGTAGTTGAAACCGTTGCTCCACCCGCCGAACATGACGCACTTGTGGAGGGCGTTGTCGAAGACCATGGCGCCGAAGCCGCGGGGCGTGGGGCCCGTGGTGGGGGGCTGGGCCCAGCCGCTCGCCCATTCCCAGGTGTCGCTGGTGAGAACGCCCCCGCCGCCGAACACAACGACGGCATTGCGGTCGGAGTCCCAGGCCATCATGTGCCCGCGCCGCGCGCCGGGGCCGGAAGTGAGGCCCGAATCAATCAGCGACCACGCGTTGCCGTTCCACTGCCACAGATCGCGCCGGTACGCGCTGCTGGTGCCCCCGCCGTACATCAGCACGCGAGACGCCGCTGTGTCGTAGACCAGCCCGGGGTACGCACGCACCGTTGGTCCGCCCGACGCGGGATTGCTCCACACCGGCACGCACTGCGCCGACACACCCGCCGCGATGGCGCAACCACCGACGAGGAACCAACCAAAGGTCTCTGCGTGCATGAATAGCTCCTTTTCGGAGGGACGCGAATCTGAAACTGCAAAGCACCCGCACACCTCTCGGCGGCGCGGGCGCTGAAGGGAGGGTTCTCTTACAGGATGCACGGCCCGCCGCTGAAGATGCTCAGCAGGGCGTCGATGTCCATGGTGTCGGGGAAGAGGCCGTCGTTGTTGAAGTCAATGTCGCCGCAGGCGGGGTCGTTGCTGCACTCCCCGCCCGAGAAGACGCTCAGGAAGTCATCAATATCGAGGGTGTCCGGGAAAAGCAGGTCGCGGTTGAAGTCGATTGAGTCGCACACCGTATCGCGCGTGGGCGGGACGTTGTTCCCGGTGATGAACACGAGGGCGGAAGTTGACTCGACCGTGCCGCAGGCGTTGGACACGCGCACGTAGTAGAAGCCTTGCGTGTCGGCGTTCAGCACGTCGCACGAGACTTCATCGGTCGTTGTGCCAGAGTAAAGGCCCGTATCGGTGAGCGCCACCCCATCCTTATACCACTGGTACGACAAGTCCATGTCATTGCCATCCGCCACCACGCGCACATTGAATGACAGGCCCACGTCCTGCGTCACGTCGACAGGCTGCTCCTGGATTACCGGCGTGTACCACTCACACGGGCCCTGCGGGCTCGCGATCGTCGCGGTCATGACGTTGCCCAATTCAGGCCCCAGGGTGTGGTACTGCCCGCCGAATGGGCCGTTGTTGACGAACAGGTCCTGGTAATACTGCGCCGCGAAGATCGCGGACTGGTTGTCCTCGACCTCGATGAGGTCGCTGGTCACCGTGACGCTCTGCCCGGGGTCGATGCGGAACGGCGACGCGTCAAGTTGCACTGCGGTCGTCACAACAGGGTCGTTGGGCATGAGCGCCTCGAGCGTGACGCTGCCCTGCATGACCTGCGCGCGGCGTTTGATCCAGATGGACTGCGTCGTATCGGTGTTCGTCACGGTGCATGTCACGCCGTCTCCGCCCGTGGAGCCGATACCCATGTCCGCCGAGATCATCGGCATGGAGGGCTGCGTCGCCGGGGCCGTGCCGCCGCCGGGCTGGGGAATCTGGCCGTTCACCGTCGCGGTCTGTCCATTCCGCATCCACCGGACGTGGATGACGTTTGTGGGCGACATCTGACGCAGCGACACCCCAAAGTGCTCGATCGCGTTGATCGACGTGAGGTGCTGCGGGTTGCGGTAATCAATGATGGTGGAGGTCCCGTTCGCTGCCTGGGTGACCGTCGGTGAGCCGTAGTTGCCGTTGTGGTAGGTGTGCGTGACGTCGCCCGGGCGCAGGTCTTCAATCTCGATTTCAAACTCGTCGCACGGGTCGTCGGTGTGGTTGCCGCAATCGAAGTTGCCGAGGCCTCCTGTAATGGAGTACCCGGTCTGCCCGTACGCAACAGCGGGGCACGCGAGCGCGAGCAACGCAAGGAACAGGGAACGCTTCATCGATCGATCCTTTCTCGTGGGACGAGGTTGATGGAAAGATGGGTCAGCGCTCGGGACTCGCGCGGGCCCACACACGGAGGATCATGCGGCGAACGCACCCGCGCACAGGCGACAAAAAATCAGAAAACTCCCTTGCTACCCCGTGTTTCTCGGCGAGGCGTGACCCCCCGCGCGCAACACACCACACTCGCGCCCGCGCGCGATCGAAACAGCACGTCCTATCGCCGCACCCGCGCGCCCACCCACACGGGAGCACGCGCAGCGCCAGCGAAGTGCGAGGAAATGGGGACCCGTCACACGCCCGCATGATGCTCGATTTCGGGCCGCTTGTCCAGAGGCGAAAACACAGATTCGGGGCCAAATTCCATGGGTGGTATCGGGCAAGGCTGCATCGATGTCGGGAATACCCCGGCATGCCGTGCTCGCTCACCACGCGTCACGCCATTCTTCACGGTTTGCGCTGCCAACTCGACAGCACTTGGCACCGACCCCCGGTGCCAATGACGCCCAGTTCCAGCCAAGGCTTCGTCCTGACATCATCAAACTCGACTATCCGGCTGGCGGTATCAGCGTCGTGCCCTTGAAGTCGAACTTGGGCGACTCCGACGATGGGTGCACATCGGGTTCCGCTCCACGCAGCGCAAACTGCGAGGTACGGGATTTCCCCGACTGCAACGGGTTCCAGACGTATTCCGGCGAGCACCGGCAAGATTTCTTCTCGCGCAACTCACCTTGTGCCAACTTCCTATGAACAGGGGAGGGCCTTTGTCCGAGAATACGTGGCAGGTCGGCCTGCTCCCTGCCGCATGAGCCGTGTCGGCGCCGGGGGGTGCCCAGCCCGTCGCACCGCGGGCCGCCGAAAGTGTGCGAGGAGGTCCGCGAGAAGCGTTCCTGTGTGGGAAGTGCTTTTCAGCCCGGGCGTTCTGGTCGCGCTTCTGCCGTGCTTCGCGCTCGGCGGCGCGCTGCTGTTCCTTGCGCGCCGACGGGCGGAGCTGAAGCGGTTCGAGCGCAGCCATCGTGCACGGGCAGAGGCCATCGAAAAGGGAAGCCACAAGGCCCGGCTCCTTCACCCGGACATAGATCTTTCCAAGTGCATCGGCTGCGGCACGTGCGTGCGCGCCTGCCCTGAAGAGGGCGTGCTCGACCTTCTCTACGGACAG
>CALLYM010000280.1 GCA_937858155.1 uncultured Phycisphaerales bacterium
CGTGCCGTCGTTCGCCGTCTGGCCGGGTGCCGCAGCAGACCATACGATCGATTGCCCCGCGGGCGCGTGGGCCACGGGTTCCCACCGCGGATGAACACAAGGGGAGTTCGCAGAGCCGGTAGTACACCATGCAACCTATCGCGAACGGTGCCCAGTATTCAATAAAGATCCCGAACACAACGGAGGGGAAAAACGCGTTCCACACAAGTCCTGCCACAAGAAGAGCAAACACCATCCACCTCGAAACGAGAGCGGACAAACCAAAGCCAGCCAGGAGCCCCATCACAAGGTAGAACTGTTCTTCGTAGCACAGCGACCAGTACGCCCCGACAAACAACGTCGGATTCGCCGGCGGATAATCGCCGGGGTGCCGCAATAGCGTCACCCACTGCGTCAGCGTCGCGTTCTGGAACCATTCAAGCCAAGAGCGGTCCAGCTCGTTGACGCCCGTCGCCTTCCACTTTGCCAACCGGTACGCGGCCCACAACGCGAGCGAGAGCAGGTACGGAGGGAAGATGCGCCGCACCCTGCGGTGCATGAACTTGCCGAACCCGAGGTTGTTGCGCCGCGCCGACGCGCCCGCCGCGGCGATGCAATACCCGCTAATGACAAAGAACACGATGACGGCGGGGCCGCCGATGTGGATATCGGTCACATGATGGACAACCACCGCAAGGGCGGCCAGCCCTCGCAGCGCGTCGAGCGACTCGAACCGCACTGAGTACATGCCGCTGGATGGCATCCAGGTTCGCATTGTTCATCCTAGTGCCACCCACGCTGCGCGCAAGGGTGCGCGACTACGCAAGCCAGCCTGCGAGGAGCTCAATCGGGTGCTTGGCGTGGCATGCCGCCCCGTCGTGAAGTTGATGGCGGCACGATGCACCGGGCGCAGCGACCTGCGCGTCCGGTGCGCCCTCGACCGCCGGGAGCAGTGTGATGCCCGCGATTTTCATGGACAGCTCGTAACGGTCCCTCGTGTAGCCAAAGGAACCAGCCATACCGCAGCAGCCCGTGTCGAGGACCTCAACCTTGTTCCCCGCCACGCGCTTGAGCATGTCCGCGCTCGTACCCGCGCCCCAGAGCGCTTTCTGGTGGCAGTGGGCGTGCAGAAGTACGCGTGCTTCTGGCGATCGAAAGCTCGGTCGCACCGGGTGATCATCCCACCGCTTGTGCAGAAAGTCCTCGGCGAGGTACGCCTTCTCAGCGAGGCCCTCTCGCAAGGAGCTATCAGTGCGCAGCCGGAGCGTGAGCCAGTCGTCTCTTACCGCCGAAAGACACGATGGCTCGAGGAAAAGGACCGCGCGCACACCCCGGTCTTCGATCAACGGACGCAGGTTGGCCAGGGTGTCGTCCGCCTCCGCAATCGCTTCAGGGAGCAGCCCAAGTGAGATTTTCGCGCGGGCACAGCAGCCCGCATCCGCAAGCACCACCCGGTACCCAAACGCTTCCAGCACACGCTTGCACGCGATGCCAATACCGGACTCGTTGTACGCCGAAAAACAGTCCGCGAAGATCGCCACCGTCGGCGGAGAATCAGCCGTTCCTTGCGGCACATCGGCATGGTCCCGCTCCCACAACCGCGTCAACGGCGTTGAGAACGGCGGAAGTGACCGACGCGGGTGGATGTTCAGCATCCGATTGACGACACCCCGCACCGGGCGGAGGGAACTGAACCAATTGGCCAGACCCGGAGCCACAGACCCGAGTTGGTTGAGCGTGCGCACGCTGCCCATGATCCGCTTTGAGAACGGTGTCCAGTGCCGCTGGTGCATCTGCGCGTGGTACTCGGCCTTGAGCTTTGCAATATCGACGTTGCTGGGGCACTCTGTCTTGCACGCCTTGCACGAGAGGCAGAGATGGAGTGTGTCGAGCGTCGCCGGGTCCGTCCAAGCGTCGGGGACAGTACCTTCAGCCGAGGTTGGTGGTGCGCCCGACGCGAAAAACTGCCCCGTGATCGCCAGACGTAGAGCGTTGCCCCGCCCCCGTGTGCTGTGACGTTCATCAAGCGTCGCCATGTACGATGGGCACATCGTCCCACCCTGCTTCTTGCGGCATACGCCAGCGCCGTTGCACATTTCGACGGCGCGGTCAAACCCGTGTTCAGCCTCGTACGAGTAAAAAGTCTGAACGCCCGCGGGCACGGCGACAGGCCGTCCGGGCGCGGGCTCCACCCTCAACGACATGGTGATCGACTGCAAGGGCCGCGGGTGCGCACCGTCCAGGTCCACGATGTTGCCCGGGTTGAGCGTGTTCATGGGGTCAAAGAGGCGCTTCACCTCCTTGAACGCGCCCATCAGCTCGGTGCCGTAAAAGCGCTCGAGCAGTGGTCCACGCACGCGACCGTCGCCATGCTCTCCGCTCATGACTCCACCCAACTCCCGGGCGAGGTCGGCCGACTCAATCGCGATGGCCCGCATGCGTTCCCGGTCGGAATCGTCGTGAATATCGAGGAGCGGCCGGACGTGCAACACCCCCACGCTCGCGTGCGCCCAGTATGACGCGATGGTGCCGTGCCGCGTGACAACTTCGCGCAATCTACGCACAAATTCTTCCAGGCGCTCGACCGGGATGGCGTTGTCCTCGATGAACGTGATGGGCTTCCGTGCACCGGGCACACCATGCAACAGCGGCTCACCGGCCTTACGGAGCTTCCACACGCTCAGCATCGCCCCCGCGTCCGTGTGGAACTGCATGGGCGCCGAGTAGCCACCGCGCGAAGTCTCGGCATGCACCACGCCGCGCAGCACTTCGAACTTTTCTGATACCTCTGCCGCGCTGGCCGCAAAGTACTCAACGTACAAGACCGCCCGGAGCACCCCTTCCTTCGGCTGTGGCATGAGGTCTACGTAACGCCGATACTCCGCGTTGGCCCGGGCGAGACCGATGATCATGTCGTCCAGCATCTCCACGGCGCTGGGCCGCGTCGCCAAAATCGGCTGCACCATGCGGATCGCTTCGTCAAAGTCAGTGAACGCAATGACCGCGAGGCCCTTGGCGCGGGGACGATCATGGAGTTTCAGCGTCGCGGCGAGCGTCACCGCCAAGGTGCCCTCGCTGCCGCAGAGGAGCGGCGCCAGGCACACGTCCTCTGGCGCTGTTCCTGTGTCCAACTGCCCAAGGATCATGTCCAATGCGTACCCAGCGTTCCGGCGGATCGTCTTGGGGAAACGGTCGCGGATAAGGCGCTCATGGCGGCGGACGATGTCGGTCGTGCCGCGTGTCAACGTCCTCAGACGCGCGAGGGCGCGTTCTTCGACTTGTATCCCCGGAGGTCCGAATGCGATGGTGGTTCCATCTGCGAGGCACGCCTCAATCGACTCGATGCTCTCGCTTGTGCGCCCGTAGAGGATCGATCTCGCACCGGCGGCGTTGTTCCCGATGCACCCGCCAATGGTTGCATGACGGCTCGTGGCCGGGTCTGGCGCAAAGAACAGCCGGGATGCGTCGCCTCCGCCCGACGCAAGCCGGTCGTTCAAGTCGTCGACCGTGATGCCAGCCTCGACGCGGGCCAGTTTGCGATCGGCATCGACACCCAGCAGCCGCGTGCACCGGGGAGAAAGATCAATGACGATAGCGTTGTTTGTGCACTGCCCGGCAAGGCTGGTGCCCCCGCCCCGCGGAAGGACCGCGAGCGCATGCGCATGACACACTGAGACCGCCCTTGCTGCATCGTCCACGTCGGACGGGATCACGACCGCCAACGGCTCCACCTGGTAGAGCGACGCATCGGTCGCGTACAGCATCCGGTCATGGAGGGAGACCCGCACCTCTCCCGCGACGGCTGAGGTCAGTGCGCGCAGCGCATCGTGCATGCGTCATGATAGAACCTCGGGCGATGCGCGAGAACCGGGGCGGCGCGTGCTTTGTTCAATCGCCACGAACAGTGCGTTGCTCGATGCGTTTTTCGCTGCGGGTGCACACAATTTTGTTCACAAAACTCCCCGGCGTGTGGACGCTGTCAGCCTCGATCGCGCCGACCGGCACCAATTCATCCACCTCCGCGATACACACATGGGCGGCGGTGGCCATCATCGGGTTGAAGTTCCTCGCGGTGGCGTGGTAGCGGAGGTTGCCAAATCCATCCGCACGCTGAGCCTTGACAAGAGCAAGGTCCGCAAAAAGCCCGGTTTCCAAAACGTAAGGCCGGGCGGTCCCACGCTGGACGCCGCGGTCGGTGTCTGACGTCACGCCCCTCCCGGCGTACCCGCGGCCCGGAATGGTGCAACCGCACACCGCGTCGCCTGGGCGGAAAAACTCGCGCGTGTCCTTGCCGTCGCCCACGATGGTGCCCGCACCGGTCGCGGTGTAAAACGCAGGAATTCCCGCACCCCCGGCACGGATCCTCTCGGCCAGCGTGCCCTGAGGATTGAACTCGACCTCCAGTTCACCACTAATGAACTGCTTCTCAAACGTCGCGTTCTCGCCCACGTACGACGAAATCATCTTGCGGATTTGGCGTGTCTGAAGGAGCAATCCAAGGCCCCAGTCGTCCACGCCCGCATTGTTGCTGATGCACGTCAGGCCCTTCACGCCCGTTTCACGGAGCGCAACGATGAGTTGTTCAGGGATGCCGCACAGCCCAAAGCCCCCAACCATGACAGTCATGCCATCGCGGATGACGCCCTCTGCACGGAGGTCGGCGAAGATGGCCTGCGCAGTTCCGTAGACCTTTGTGGACATGCCCCAGCGTAGCGACGGTGGCAGGAAAAGACGTGGATGCCCGGCTTTGACCCCACCACCTACGCCCCTTACCTTTGGCCCTTGCACTCCGCCCGGGCGTGCGTCACCGCGCCCGCACGGGCCGCAGACCGCGCAGGGAGTTGACCATGTCCAAGTCAGCCAAGCCCGCCAGGAAGCCCTCCAAACCTGCCGCCAAGCCCGCCACAAAGGCCAAACCACCGGCGAAGAAGCTCACACCCTTGAAGACACCAGCCAAGCCCGTTGCCAAAGCCCCTGCCAAACCCGTTGCCAAGGCCCTGGAAAAGCCCAAGGCACCCGCCACCAAGCCGGTAGCGCCCGCCAAGCAGGCGCCGAAGGCCCCAGTGCCACCTCCAAAGACTGGGGCACCTCTAAAGCCAGGAGTGAAAGTGGAGGTAAAAAAGAGTGGCCCCGTCACGGCGCCCGGCGCCAAGCCCTCCTCCTCTTCATCCGGCAAGAAGGTGAAACCACCCTCTGCGCCGATCCCGCTGCCACCGGGGGTGGGGAGACTGATGGACAGCAAGGTCATTCGCAAGCCCCTTATCGCGAGCGGGCCGAAGGCCGCGCACACCCGTCCGCTCGGGCAGCACGGCGGTTACGCGCCAGAAGTCGCGCTTCCACAGGCGAAGTCTCCTTTCACGGCTGAAGAGCTTGAAGGATACAAGCAACTCCTGCTTCGAAAGCGCGCAGAGTTGATCAGCGACGTCAAAGGAATGGAAGATCAGGCGTTGCAGGGCCAGTCTGGCTCGCTCTCGAACATGCCGAGTCACTTGGCTGAGCAAGGAAGTGAGGCGTACGACCAATCGCTCTCGCTGGACCTCGCGGCGGCGGATCGCAGGATCATCAAGGAAATCGACGCGGCGCTCAAACGCATCGCCGATGGCACCTTCGGAGTGTGCGAGCACACGGGCAAGCCCATCAAGCTTGAGAGGCTCAAGGAGTTGCCCTGGGCCCGGTACTCCATCGAGGCCGCGCGAGAAATCGAACGCCAGGCCATGAGGGGCTGAAGTGAGCGAGCCCGAGAGTCACACGATACCTGAGCAGACACAGGCGTCGCCCACGCCGGCGGCAATGCGCATGCCCGCTCCCGCGCCCAAGGAGCCGCCGCCCCCCGGGGCGACACCCTCCCTCCAGACGCTCTTCTCACCGCGAGCCTGGGCGACGCTCATCATCGCGATGCTCGTGAGCGTGACGCTGGACCTGGCGAGCAAGGCGTGGGCTTTCCGCTCCCTTGCATCCATGCCGGTGCACATCGACCGCACGGAAGTGCTCAGCGCCAACAACCAGCTCTGGACGCTGGTGCCCGAGCACACAACCCGCACGGTGATCCCCCAGGTTCTGGACTTCAAGCTCGTCCTGAACCCTGGTGCCGTGTTTGGTATTGGCGCGGGGCGTCGCTGGTTCTTTGTGGTGTTCACGGTCGTCGCGATTGCGATAGGCGTGTGGATGTTCGCGACCTGGACCCGATCGCGTGACCGTTTGAGCCATTGCGCTATCGGCCTGATCCTGGGGGGTGGCCTCGGGAATCTCTACGACCGGCTGATGTTCGCCTGCGTCCGCGACTTCATCCACCCCCTGCCCGATGTGTTGCTACCGTTCGGGTGGTCATGGCCCTGGGGCGGAAGGGACGTGTGGCCCTATGTGAGCAACGTGGCGGACGCACTCCTTATCGTGGGAGTGGTGATCCTTGCGTGGAAGGCCCTCCGACACGGCGGGGTGGAAAAGGACGACCGCGGTGCGACGCGGTAGGGCCGTCCATTGACCGGCGCGCTGGAGCAAAGGGTCACGCCCGCGCCTTGAGCGCGTCCATGACGTCGCGTACTTCGCTTGCCATCCGTGTATTCGGGAAGCGCTGCATGATCTGCTCACCCACGGTGACGGCCTCCTGCCACCGCTTGCCCTGCACCGCGCCCTTGAACTGCTCTCCGAGAGCGTCGCGCGCTTTGGCGATGACACCGCGCGCGATTTCTCGCAAAGGTTCGGCTTCTTCGGTCGTCACATACTGGTCCAGTTCCGCCAGGATTGCCATGGCCGCTTCCTCGCGGCCTTCGCTTGCCGCCGCCATGAAGCGGCGCTCGAGCTCCTGTCTCGTCGCTTGGCGTGCTGAATCCGCCGCCGTCACCGTGATCTCCGGGACATCAGCAGTATCAACTGCGGGGGGGGCCGGGGTGAACGCGGGACCACTCTTGGGAACGGGTTCAGACGCCGCCCCAGCGACCGTGGAGTCCGCCCGCAGCATTGAGATCCGGGTGCGTGCCGCGGCCGCTTCTACCGTGTACCCGAGGCGGGACTCCAATTCGGTTACGAGCACCGCCGCCGCGTCCCACTGACGCTCGGCAATGTCTTCCTCAATAGCTTGAAGCAGCAGGTCTCGCTCTTGTTTTCGGAAGAGAACTCGGCGGGCGTCCGCGGACAAGGCGCTGTGAGCCGCCACTTCCCTCACGGTATCCGCGAGTTCATCAACGCGATCTCGAATCGTCGCAATCCCCGAGGGGTCCTGCCTCGTCTCGTGCGGGACCGCGATCGCCATGACCAATGCGGCACCCACCAGAACAACAATGGCACCCAGCAACGCTTCGCCCACGCGGTCCTGCTTCGCAAGCGCGATGCACGCCCCCACCGCGATGGTGAACAAGACCCCGAGGATGACCGTGATGGGCAGCGGATACCGGTGCATAGCAGAACCCTGTTCGCATGGTGACCGGGATTGTTGCACCCCGCCGGGTGCGGCACCCGACCCGATCGCCAGACCATCACGATCGCCCTCAGCGGCACGTACTCTGTCGCTCCTCATCATTGTTGCTGCTGTGCCTGGAACCACCATGCCCCCGAGCCCGTCCATCACCTGCTTCGAACTTGGGCCATTCGCGACCAACTGCTATGTCGTGCATGTGGGGCCTGAGTGCTGGGTTATTGATGCCTCGTTCGAACCCACACTGCTGATAAACTATGTCAGGCGCGAACAGCTCACAGTCCGAGCAATCATCCTGACCCATGCGCATGTGGACCATATCGCAGGCTTAGCTGAAGTGTCCCGCGCGTTCCCTGGTGTCCCAGTTCTTATCCACAAGTCAGAAGCCGAGTGGCTTACCGATCCCACACTCAACCTCTCCGCGGCCTTCGGCGAACCAATTTCGTTCGGGCATCCGGACCAGACACTGCACGAGGGAGACATCCTCACGCTCGGCGAGTCTCGGTGGAAGGTGCTGCACACCCCGGGCCATTCTCCAGGGGGCATCGCGATTGTGCACCAGGGTGTTCCTCCCATTGCCCTGACGGGCGACTCGCTCTTCGCCGGGCTGGGCCTCGCGGCGCTCGTCGTCAACGCGCTCATCCTGTT
>CALLYM010000281.1 GCA_937858155.1 uncultured Phycisphaerales bacterium
TCGGGCTGTTCGGCAGCGCGGTGGGCACGGCGCCCGCCCCACGGGCGGACACCGAGGGTCGCCGCACACCCCGCGCCTCGCAGGCGAGGGCGACCGCCCCACTTTCTCCGGCCGAACGCCGCAACACAAGTCACCTCGCTCTGGCCACAGTCACCCCAAGCCCGCCCACCCCCGAGGACCGCACCCCAGGCGTCCGGGCGGACCGCGACCAGGGGGACCCCGGCGCGGTGGTCAGGGCCGCCGCTAGCGAGCAGTGAGTTTTCTGCCCGTGCGGTCAGTGCCGCAGGTACGACTCCAGCTGGTCCATCGTGCCGGTCCACCCGCCCCGCATCGAAGCGTGACCATCATCAAATGTCTTCGCCTCCGAGGGCGTCGCATCGACCGTCACCCAGTGCACGGTGACCGTGGTCTTCCCGGCCCGCTCCTCGAACGTGACCGTGGACAACCACTCAAGGGGCCAAGATGAGTCCCACGGGTTGCGCTGAGGGGCGCCGTGCTCGTCACTGAAGCCGGTCGTAAAGACGAGCCGTGTCTGTGGCGTGACCTCCCGGAAAACCCAGCGCCCCCAGTGCGCCATCTTGGGGTCGCCCCCCATCTCCATCTTGTAGAGGAACGTCCCACCCACGCGCAGGTCCAGCTTGGGAGATGTGAGCGTGCACCCCTTGGGCCCAAACCACTTCTCCAGCCTCGCGCGATCCGTCCACGCCCGCCACACTTTGTCGAGCGGAGCATCAAACGTGCGGGCGATGACAAACGGCTTTCCGTATGTGTTCATATCTGGTCCTTTGTGTGCAAGCTCCTGCTGGAAACACCGACCGCTTCTCTCGCCCGCCTTTCTCTCGCGGAACGCTGCTGCTTCACCGTGGCATCACGCTGGTGGACGCCCCTATCCGACCCTCACTTCCCGTCCTCAACTTCGTTCTTCAGCATCGCGTCCAGGGCATCGAACCGCTCGTTCCACAGACGTTCATAGTGTTTAATCCACTGGTCCGCCCCTGCAAGCCCCGCAGGCTCCAGGCTGCATAGGTGCGTGCGGCCCACTACTCGGCGGCGGACCAGCCCCGCCTGCTCGAGCACCCGCACGTGCTTCGAAATCGCCTGAAAAGTCACTTGGAACGGGGCGCACAGCTCCTTGATGCTCCGCTCGCCCTCGAACAACGCGGCAACCAGCGCCCGACGCGTTGGGTCCGCCAGTGCGCCAAAGACGGCATCAAGGCTTTTTGGCGTGGGATTCAGCAGTGATTCAACCATGTAGTTGAGTATATCATCTGACAATCGATATTCAATCAATTGGTTGAATAAAATTTGAGACACAATCCAAAAATATACCAAACAAATTATCTTTGTTCGTAGTATGATAGGTTTGTGAAACTCAACCGCTCCATTCCCCTCCCCCAGATCGTGCCTGCAGATGCTCGCAGCATGCCTTCGGGCTGGGCCCGCATGCCAGGCGAGAGCGTGCCACATTCGCCGTTGGGAGCACGCGGCCGCGGATCGGGGATCAACCCCACGAACCGCTTTGAGGACCAGCACTTCCTCGTGGCGGGTGACTTTCTCGACAGTCTGCGCGCGGAAGGGCAGCTCTCCAACCAGCAGGTCGCCACGATGGCGTTCGACGACGCGAGTAAGTCGATCCTGAACCCGGTCGACGCCCCAGACCTGAACTTCAAGTGGACCGTGAACCCTTACCGCGGCTGCGAGCATGGCTGCATCTACTGCTATGCCCGCCCCGGGCACGAATACCTGGGGCTGTCGTGCGGCCTGGACTTTGAGACCAAGGTCTTCGCAAAGCGCGAAGCCCCGGCCCTCCTCCGAAAGGAACTTTTCCGGAAGTCGTGGCAGGGAGAGACCATCATGATGTCGGGTGTGACAGACTGCTACCAACCGCTGGAAACAGACATGAAGCTCACGCGCCAGTGCCTCGAGGTGATGCTCGAGTTCCGCCAGAGCGTGAGCATCATCACCAAGAGCAGCCTCATCCTGCGTGACCTGGACATCCTCCAGGAAATGGCTCGCCTCAACCTTGTCCACGTCGCCGTGAGCATCACGACACTGGACAACCGCTTGGCCGGTGCCATGGAGCCGCGCGCAGCCTCACCGCGCGCCCGCCTCGACACCGTCCGCACGCTCGCCCGGACGGGGGTGCCAACCTTTGTGATGGCCGCGCCCATCATCCCGGCTTTGAACGACCAGGAAATTCCCGCGATCCTGCGCGAGGCCTCCCGCGCCGGTGCGCACGGCGCTGGCTACATCCTGCTTCGCCTGCCGCACCAGATCAAGACACTCTTCCTCGAGTGGCTTCAGCGCACCGTCCCCCAGCGTGCTGCCAAGGTGGAATCGCTCATCCGCGACACACGCGCCGGGGGCCTCTACGACGCCCGCTGGGGCATCCGCCAGCGTGGAGAGGGCGCTGTCGCCGACGCTATCAAGGCCACGTTCCACACGTTCCGCAGGAAGTACAAGCTCGACGAACGCCTCCCGCCGCACGACACGACGCAATTCCGAAGGCCCGCGGCGACAGAGCCGGGCCAGATGGGGCTGTTCGCATGATCCCACAATCACGACCGCGTGATGTACGCCTCCAGCGTCTCCACCGTGCTGGTCAGGGACAGCGTCTCGAACGCGTTGATATCGCCGATCGACACCATGCCCACGAGCGTTTCCTCGTGCAGCACCGGGACGTGCCGGATGCGCTGCTCGCGCATCGTGTAACGGAGTTCCTCGACGTGCGTGGCGGGCGTGCAGGTCTGCACGGGATGGGTCATGGCATCGGAGACAAGCGTGCGCATCGGGTCCTTGCACTGCGCCACAACGCGCGTCAGCACGTCGCGCTCCGTCAGGATGCCCGCGATGCCCTTGCCCCCGGGGCGGATCACCACCACGCTGCCTATGCGGTGCAGGTTCATGGCACGGGCCGCGTCCAGCACCGTGGCGTGCTGATCGATCGTGACAACGTTCGAGCCCTTATGGGAGAGAATGGTGGCGACCGTGCTCATGACCGGACCTCCTGTGGGGCGGCTCATGGCGGGGGCGGGGCGTGGAAAGCCACACACATCGCGGCCCCGCTCCCGCGGTGCCGCTCAGCGCATTATGCCGTAAAACAAAGGCTTGCGAAAGGGGGTGGCGCTGAAAATGCCCTGTTCCGGTCAGCAATTTGCCCTCCAAGGCAGCTCCGGCGGACGTTTTCTAGGTCTTTTGTGCGCGGGCAACACCCGCTTGAATCCCCCTGCTCAGGTCGGCACACCCTTACCGTGGATTATGCCCGGCTGGCTCACCGTCATTTGCGGCCCGATGTTCGCGGGCAAAAGCACCGCGCTCATCGACCTCGCCGAACGGGCTCGCCAAGAAGGCCTCCGCATCATCGTATTGAAACCGGCCCGCGACGACCGCTATGACGTCCACCGCGTCGTGACGCATGATGGGCGAAGCCTGGACGCACTGGTGGTCAAAGATGCCGAGAGCATCACAGCAGCGCTGATGGCGCATCCAACGAAACCTCGCGACCGCCTCTTCGTCGCCGTGGATGAGGCTCATTTTTTCGGCGATGCGCTCGTCGCACCGGTCGTCGAACTTGTGCTCGGTGGAGCCGCCGTGGTCGTCGCGGGCGTGGAGCGTGACCATAAAGGCAGGGCGTTCGCGCCGTTCCCCCACCTGCTCATCGAGGCAGACGAAGTCATGAAGCTGCACGCCCGCTGCTCCAAGTGCGGACAAAAGGCGGTGCACAGCCAGCGGATGATCGCCGACGATTCTCATATCGTGGTAGGCGGCGCGGACATGTACGAGGCGCGCTGTCGAGCGTGTTTTCAAGGTGGGCCGGGGTAGTCAAAGTGCGGAAGACCCCGCCCAGGCGAAGCCCCAGAGTGACGCGGGAGTGTTCACACAACTGCCTATTCCTGCAAGACATGCAGCAGGTGGTGATGGAGGAGGGACATCGCGGTGCTGTGGGGACCATGCGGCTCGGATGAATCCGCTCACGCCGGGGCGACACCTGTGGACATCCGTGGGCAACATACAAAGTGGAACGGGCGGCCGAAGCCGCCAGAGGAGCACGCGATTTGACAGTACTTTCCGTTCTTGGCACTTACTTTGCGCTGGGGGCCGTGTTTGGAGTGGCTTTTTGCCTGCGTGGAGCGGCGGCCCTCGATCGTGTGGCCGCTGCCTCGGCATGGCACGTACGGCTTTTGTGGTTGCCCGGCGCTCTTGCACTGTGGCCGCTGCTGCTTGCAAAGTGGGTCCGAGCGATTCGGAGGACGCAATGACGAAGTCTCAGCGCCGCCTCCACGCCTGGCTCGCGCCGTTGTGCATTCTCGGCGCGCTTGTGGTGGGCGCATTGATGTGGTGGTAGATACCCGAGGATGCCATGAGCAACGCCTATACCCACGTGCAGTGGAACCGTCACAAGCGGGTGTACGACGCCTGCGTGGCGGGCGCGGTGGTGGCGCTGGTGGGCGGAGTCTTCGTGGTGGGGAAACTCACCTGGCGGGGGGACCACGCGATATCGAGCGAGGTCCTCCTCATCCGTTCGCTTGCAGTCTGCGCGATTGTCCTGCTGCACGTGGTGCTGTGCATCGGCCCGCTCGCGCGCCTGTCTCATCAGTTTTCGCCGCTGCTGTACAACAGACGTCACCTGGGTGTCACGATGTTCCTTGTCGCGTTGGCCCACGCGACCCTTGCGGTGCTGTATTACGGGGGATTCTCGGGCAGGAACCCGCTTGTGGCCGTGCTGGGCGCGGGATCCTTCCGCGCGGTCAGCGCGTTCCCGTTTGAATGGCTGGGACTCTTTGCGCTGCTGGTGCTTTTCCTCATGGCGGCGACCAGCCATGACTTCTGGCTGAAGAACCTGGGTGCCAAGGCGTGGAAGTGGTTGCACATGGGTGTGTATGCGGCGTACGCAGCCATCACTTTGCACGTGGTTCTTGGGGCGTTCCAGAGCGAACGGCACATCGTGCCGGTGGCAGCGCTATTTACGGGCGCGGCCGTGATCGGCGTGCTGCACGCGGTCACGGGGTATCGCGAGCGGAAGAAGGACGCACAAGCTGCATCGGCCACGGACGGCTGGGTGGACGCGGCGGGCGTGGACGAGATCTCCGAGGCCCGCGCCAAGGTGGTGTGCATTGCCGGACAGGAGCGGATTGCGGTCTTCCGTTTCAACGACGCGTTCAGCGCGATTTCGAACGTGTGCGCTCACCAGGGGGGGCCGCTTGGCGAGGGGAAAGTCGTTGGGGGTTGCGTGACATGCCCATGGCACGGGTACCAGTACCTCCCACAGAATGGGCAGAGCCCGCCCCCCTACACGGAGAAGGTCCCGACGTATGAGGTTCGCGTGCGCGGTGATCGGGTGGAAGTTCGGGCCAGCGCGTTGCCGGCCGGCACCCCTGTCGAGCCAGCAAAGCGATCCTGCTCCAAGGCCGAAGCGGCGAGGTGTTTGACGGTTGCGGCGGTGGCGGGCGTTGCCGCACGTGGAGGGACGAGTCATGGGTGAGCAGCAGGGTGCACGGACCAACGACTTTTACGTGGGCTATATGCCGGTCCCTGCGTCACACCGGCGGGTGTTGTGGATTGCCGTGCCGGCGGCGTTGCTGGCGGCGTTGGGCGTGGCGGTGATCGTGGGCGCGTCGCAACGCGACCCAGGTGCGGCTGAGTGGCGTGAACGTGAGGAGACATTCCGCGGAACACTGCTCACCGACCCGTACCCGCTTGTGCTCACCAGGGAAGGGGGCGTGGTCCTTCTCGTGGAGCAGGGCAAGCACGGTGCACGTGAGCGTGCGAGGGAGCTTTCTGGTGGTGCGGTCGTGGCGAAGGGGCGGGTCCTGACGCGTGACGGACGGACGGTGCTTGAATTGGTGGACGGTGCGGACTCGCTGACCGCAGATACCGCTCCGCTTGGGCCCGTTGCGAGTTCGGGCCCGTCGGACCGGATCACGGTGACCGGTGAGATCATTGATTCCAAGTGCTACCACGGCGCAATGAAGCCGGGCGAGGGCAAGACGCACAAGGCGTGTGCAACGCTCTGCATCAGCAACGGGATTCCGGCAATGTTCATTGATGAGACTGGGAAGGCGTACCTGTTGAGCGCGGGCGGCACAGTGCTCGACGATGATTCGTTGTCGAAGATTGGCGAGCGGGTCGAAGTCACGGGAGACGTGACCGCCCTGGGGGACCTGCCCGTGCTGCGCATTGCGCCCGGCACCGTCCGGCGCGTGCGGTCGAAGTAGGTCGAATTCGGTGTGGAACGATTGGGCGCACGCGGCAACCGAACGGTATGAAGAACTCTTTCTTGAATATTCGGGTTGGTGCGGCTTTGCTTGCCGTGCCGGTAACGGCGATGTCCGCGTGCGTGTCTCCCAGGACGCACGTCCTCGAAGCGTCCCGGCCGGTGGAACACGGTCGAATGGTCAGGGTTGCACGCGGGGATTCGACGGTGAACATCGAGCCCTCGCTCCGGGAGGCATTTGAGAAGCGTCTCGAAGAGAGGCTTGCTTCGCGGGCGATGCTGACCACGGCGGACACGGGCAAGGCGGCGTTCACGATCGAGTACCGCTTTGTGCTCCAGGACGCCGGCAGCGCAGGCGTGCGGGTGGGCGCGGGTGTGGCGAGCCTGGTGGGTTCTCCGTTCTACGGGCTGGGCGATGGGGCGGTCGGTGTGGAAGTGGTGTACCGCGACGGTCGCGGGAATAGCGTGGGCCACACGGTGACGGACGCTCCGATCTCGGGCGTGTTCGGTTCGGTCAGGGGTGGCGTGCAGGACGCGGCGGGCGCGATCGCGGACTACACGCGGGACCACTACGCGGAGATGGCCAGACCGGCGCTTGCGGCGAAGTAGAGCCACGTCATGGTGTGCCCACGCCGCCCGTCGTGTGCGACGGGCGGCGTTCGTGTTTGGGCTGATCGCGCAATCGCGACAGCCCGCGTCGCGGGCACGGCGTTCGGGCCAAACGTTGGTGACGATCAGGGACGCTTCCGGGCAGCGCGGATGGCGTCGAGGAGCCCGGTGGGCACCTGCGTCGTGGCGGGTTCGTCGGAGGAGCAGATCGCCTGACGGCCCAAGCTCACGGTGCGCTTGTACTGATCGAGGTAGCGGACGCATGACGAGCAGCCGGAGAGGTGCTCGTCGAACGCGCGGCGCTCCGTGGGCGTCACTTCGCCCTCGATGTACGACATGAGAAAGTCGTGCACGTCCTTGCACGTGAGCTCGCGGGAAAGAAGGTTGGAGTGTTGGTCGTTCATGGAGCCTCCGTTGTCATGTAAGGATCGAGCAGGGTCTTGAGCGCCTGGCGGGCGCGGTGGAGGCGTACCTTCACGGCGTTCGGGGTGTCGCCTAACGCTTCCGCGACATCCTCCGTACTCAGTTGCTGCACATCGCGCAAGAGTAACACCGTTCTGTAATTTTCCGGGAGTTCTTCGATCTTTTCACGGACGACCCGGTGGAGTTCAGCGCGGCCGCCAGTATTTTCCGTGTCTTCGGACCTCCAGCGGGGTGTCCAACGGGTGGGGTGGCCGTCGTCCTTGAAGGTTGGGAGGAAGTCCTCGATGGACCGTTCAGGCCTGCGGCGTCTTGAGCGGAGCTTCATCAGGCTCTTGTTGATGACGATGCGGGTGAGCCAGGTGCTAAGCCGCGACCCTCCCTGGAATGTGTGGAGTGACTGGAAGGCGCCAAGCATGGCCTCCTGGACGGCGTCCTGCGCATCCTGGTCGCTGGCAAGCATGCGGCGCGCGGTTGCGTAGAGGCGGCCCGCGTACAGGGCAGTCAGTTCATCAAAGGCGCGGTCTTCGCCTGCGCGCAGGCGTGCCAGGAGTTGTGCGTCGTCGGCGGGCATGGGCGGGTGCGGTGTGGGTGGCTGGAGCGAACGGGCCGGGATTGTTGCGCTCGCGGCGTGCTGGACCTTCATTGCTGCGGCTCCTCGATAAGTGCTCGGACATACATGGAAGCCCCACGGATGGCGGTCCCCTTGCGTTTCAGCCCGGCGAGGAACTCACGGGCTGCGGCGTCCACGCTCTTGAGCCCGGCGGCATCGATGATGCAGCCCGGGCCCCCGGCGTTGATAGCGGCCGTGACCTCCGGCAGATCGTCGCCGGTGGCGTGACCCTCGATGGTCACGACACGTTCGCCGGTGAGGCTGATATTTCTGGATACGCGGATCATGATGGCCCCACCCTTGTGGATGGCAAAGGGTGTGCCAAGTGCAAAGCCCCAGCGGAGCTTTGGGCGGTGGGTTGCTGCAGCGATGCGACGCGGCCCGACGCGACGGACGCGGCCGGCCGTCGCGTCGGTCTGGAATCAGCCCTTGATGCCCAGGCGGGCCATCGTGCTGCGGAGGGTGCTGGGGGGAACGCCCAGGAGCTTGGCCGCGCCGTTATCGCCCGCAATGACCCCGTCGGTCTGCTTCAGGATGCGGAGTATGTGGGTGCGTTCCACATCCTCAAGGGTGAGGGTGACGGGGGTGGGAGAGGCGTCTGTCGGGTGGGGAAGCTCGGCTTCTGAGATGCGGAGGGTGGGTCCCTCCGAGAGGATCATGGCGCGCTCGAGGACGTTTCGGAGTTCACGGATGTTGCCGGGCCATGTGTACTGCTGGAGGCGCCGCATCGCGGTGGCTTCGATCTCCTCGAACCGTTTGCCGAGGGTGGTGGCCAATTGAGTAACGAAGTAGGTGGCAAGTAGCGGTATGTCTTCTCCGCGGTTCCGCAGGGGTGGGACGGGGATAGGGAACACATTCAGTCGGAAGAAGAGGTCTGATCGGAAACGGCCGGCCTTGACATCTGCTTCCAGGTCGCGGTTGGTGGCGGCGACCACGCGGACGTTCACCCTGATGGTCTCGCCGCCGCCGACCCGCTCGAATTCGCTCTCCTGCAGGACACGCAGGAGCTTGACCTGGACCTCCGGTGAGATTTCGCCGACCTCGTCGAGGAAGATCGTGCCCTTGTCGGCGAGCTCGAAGCGGCCAC
>CALLYM010000282.1 GCA_937858155.1 uncultured Phycisphaerales bacterium
CTGCCCGCACGCCGGGGCCTTGTCGCTGGGCTTGAAAACGACCGTGTTGCCCATCGCCAGCGCGGGGATGATGTGCCCGTTGGGCAGGTGCGCGGGGAAGTTGAACGGTCCCAATACGGCGGCGACGCCATGCGGTCGGAACGAGCAGCGCCCTGTCCTTGTCGCAGAGAGTGGGAGCGTGAAGTCCGTCACGCGTGACATGGCGGCGTGGGGGCCGGTCTCCAGGGTGACGTCGACCTTGGCCGCGAGCAGGGCTGCCTCTGCCTTTGCGTCCCAGAGTACTTTGCCGACTTCATCACAAATGAGCGATGCCATCGCGTCGCTGCGCTGGGAGGCGATCTGCTGGAATCGACGCAGAACGCGGGAGCGCCCCTCCAAGCCCATGCGCGACCATGCAGGGAGTGCGCTTCTCGCCGCCGCGATCGCTTGTGCGACGTGGTCTGGTGGCGTTGAACCCTTCCACACGAGCTGGTCCGGGTGCGCGGGGTTGAAGGACTGGATGGAGGAGCCGGACAGCGGCAGCCAACGTGAGGCTATGAGGTTGGACGGGGTGTGCGTCAGCGCGGCGTGCATGCGGTGAGCGATGGTACGAAGCGGTCAGGACCGGCGCTTGGACGGGGCGGACGCGGCAAAGGTCTTGAGCGGCGTGAGGCCCACTTCATCGCCGGTCTTGACGCCAAGGAGTTCCATCACCTCCGGCGTGAACCGTGCGGGGCCCTTGGCGGGCGCGTCGATCATCGCCTCGGTGGCGCGGAATTCGCCCTCGGTGGACATCGCGCTCACGATCGCGCGGGTCTTGCACTGCGCGATGGCCGCGGGCTTGGCGAGCGTTACGCGCCTTGTCCACTTGACGAGCGGGATGTCGCTCGTCTTTGCGTCCAGGTGCGGGCCGCCATCGAACGGGTCGACAAAGCCGCGGTACTTGAACCCGAGCTGCTCGAGGATGCGCCGAGCGGGGATAGTGTCGGTGGAGACCTGCCCCACGAGCTTCACGATCTCCATAGGCATGAGGGTGAGGTAGACCTCTTCCTTCGGGAGGAGGTCCGAGATGAACGAGCGGTCGTATTGGCAGAACCGGTCGGCGTCGGCGTACTTGTACGGGATGAACTTGCGTCCGAATGCGTCCCAGAATGGGCTGTCGCCATCGCTGGTGACGTGCCCGAGCATCTCGGCAAGCACCGTTTCGGCAAAGACGGTGCGGTAGAGCCCGATGAAGTGGAAGCGGACAAAGGAGAGGAGCTTGCCGGGGCGCATGGAGTGACCACGGAAGCCCGGATCGAGGACCAGGCCGCCCACCTCGGTCGGGCCGGTCTCATCACCGTCGAGCCTGCCCACGGTGTGCGTTGTGCCGAAGCGGAGAGCCTCGGAATAGAACCTCTTCTCGCTCACGGCGAATCGCCAGTTGGGGTTGGCCGGACCACCCATGTGGGCACGGACCTGGGACGTGCCGATGGGGCCACCTTCCTGGTCCAGTATGGTGAACATGAACGAATCGCTGTCGCGCTCGGTGGCGGCGAGGCCGTCCATCACGATTGTCTTGGATGGCTTCTTGGATCGTGGGGCCTCGGCCTTGCCGACGAGCCGACGGAAGCAGCGCCGGGAATGCTCGATCTTGTTGGCGATGATGCGTTCGTCGGGCGGCAGATTGATGAAGTAGACCGTGCGCGCCAGTTTCAGGAGCGTGGACGTGTCCTCGGGCTTTGCCTGTCGGATCAGAAACACAGCGGGTCCTTTCCGTGGGCGTCATGGTAGCGCCGCGACGGGAAGGACCCGCTGGTTTTGGGGGCTGTGCGTGTTAGTCGTGGTGCTCAGGGCAGTTGGGGAGCGGCGTGGAGCGGGGGCAGCCCCAGGTTCCGTCGCGCCCACCGGATGTAGCCTTCGGCGGTGAAGCGATGGTCTGTCTGCAGGACCGGTTGTGAGCGGGCTTGCTGAAGGAATGCATCGATTGCTCCGGCAGAGTCCGTGGGCGTGGGCAGCTCCGGCGCGACGGTGAGCAGGTAGCGGGGCATGGAGATGTTGGCGTTGGAAAGGCCGGCGTCGTTGAATTCCATCGAGTCGTCGGTGGTGCTCTGCCACACGGCCACTCCGTTGACGGTCCCCTGCCAAGGGGTGAAGGCGTTGTTGCCTGTGCCCCAGTACCGGTTGCCCAGCCACTGGCCACCGATGTCCGCGGGCACTCCGGACGGCAATTCAATGGACGCGACCGTGCGTCCCGGGGCGTTGACGAAAGTGTTCTCGCTGATGACGGAATTGTTCATGACCGGGTAGCGGATTGTGAAGATGGGGCCCAGCCAGTCGAGGCCGACGTTGTTGCGCAACGTCGTGTTGTACGCGAAGTCGCCGATGGTGTAGGCGGGCTCATACCCCTGCTGCGACCATCCGTGCGCGACGATGTTGTCCTCGATGATCGCGGAAGAAACTCGCCCCCAACCGATTCCGAAGCCGCGGTACAGGCGTGAAGGTCCCCAGCCGATGTCGGCGCCGTCCAGGACGACGTTGCCGTAGATGATGCCGCGGGAGATCTGCTCGGGTGTCTGCGCCGAGTGCCCCATGGTGATGCCCAGGGGGTTGGAAAGGACGAGGTTGCCGATAGAGTCCATCCGCTGGCCGCGCATCTGGATGCCCGTGGCGGCGCCGCGCGCGACCACGCAGTCCTGCACGACCACGCCGGTCGCGGTCTGGGAGAGGTAAAGGTTGTGGCTGAGCATGGACGGCGGGCGGTCCGGGTACCGCCATCCGTTGTGATCGATGATGCACTGGTCGAAGACAACGTCCGACACGTTGGCGATGTAGGCGCCCTGGCTGGACCCGCCCGTGCCCGGGAATGCGTCCAGGACCTCGCACCGCTCAAACCGGAATTCCGAGGCTGCCATGGGCGCGGGCGCATCGATCGAGATGTTCCCCGCGAAGTTCTGGACGCGGCAATCGCGGAGCGTGAAGTCGCCGCCGGTCGCCCACCAGGAGATTCCCACGGGGGCGTTGGTGGCGGTGCGGATAGCTTGGATATCAAGGTTTTCCAGGCGAAGGTGCGACACGCCGTCGCTGGTCTGGACGCGGAGCGGGCTCGCCTCATGACGGACGATCGGACGCGGCCCTGTGGAGTACGCGCCCACCACGATGGGCTGATCGTGAGAGAACCCGGACTTGTACCAGGAGCGGTCGGAGGGGTAGAAGTACTCGTTTGTCCACGTATCGCCGCGCTTGAGCAGCATGCGGTCGCCCGACTGGTTCCGCAGCAGGTTGTAGGCCGCCGCGAGCGTGCGCTTGGGGGCGTTGAGGTTGGTGCCTGGATTGGAGTCGAGCCCGCTGGACGAAGAGACATATATCGTCCGGCCCTCGTCCGCGCTGACGGCCGAGTCGTTCCCGGCGAGGCAGGCGTGCGAAAGGACGATGGCGCCCGCGAGCGTGATCCACTGGTGCGAACAACCTGACTGCTTCTGTCTCCGTTCCCCCTGTTTTCCGTGCGATGCCCCCGGACTCTGCATGCGAATCAAACGCATTCCGACCTCCGTGCAAACAAGCAACATGGTCCCGGGCGTGCCGGAACCGGAACGGGAAAGTCAGCGCGGGCTGACCACGTTGTTCCGGACGCCTCGCCGGGCGCACGGACCCTCCACGGATCAAACGGGTTTTCCCAGTTTCACGCGGCCCATCCTGGGCCTGCGATCTTGGGGACGGGCCAGCCGGGGGACGCCCCAGGGACATGGGGAGCGGCGGGCGCGACTCTGGGAAGTGCCGAGGGGCGGACTCGAACCGCCGACCTCCGGGTTATGAATCCAGCGCTCTAAACCAGCTGAGCTACCTCGGC
>CALLYM010000283.1 GCA_937858155.1 uncultured Phycisphaerales bacterium
TGGGCGAAGTACGACAGAACGCCCGCGATCATCGCGCTCACGCACGAAATCAGCGTGTCACGGTTGCGGACATGGGCGAGTTCGTGTCCCATGACGCCCCGTACCTCACTCTCCGACAGGAGCCTCAGGGCTCCCTCTGTGATGCAGACAGCCGCTTTCGCGGGGCTCCGACCGGTCGCGAACGCATTCGGCGCCTGCGCCGGGCTTATGTACACGCGGGGCATGGGCAACCCTGCATTTTGACGTAGTTCATCCACCAAGTGGTACACACGTGATCCGGCCCCGGGCGAATCGGGAAAAACTTCCACCGCCCCGACCGAGGCGATCGCGATCTTGTCCGACGTGAAGTACGCGATGAAGTTGAACAGGCCGCCAAGAATCAGGGCGAGAATCATGCCATGCTTGCCGTAGTAGGACCCCACCAGCACGAACAGCCCCATCATCGCGCCCATGAGCAGGGCGGTCTTGGCGTTATTGACGAACTTGGTCATGGTGCCCCCCGGGTGTATGGCATTGTTGGATGCCTGATTGTTCGAGAATGGTGCAGGGCCGTTTCCCGATCCCACACCTTGAACACTGTCGGATGGGGCGTCGATACCTGCGCCACGCCCGTTGCACGCTCAGGCGCGGCCGGCGTGCTACCGTCCCGCCCGTGCGCCCGGTGGCGCTATGCCCGCACCCCACGTCCCACAGAGTTCACCCATGGCATCCCCCGCAGATCGCGTCTATTCCCCGTCTCACGAATGGCACAAAGTCGAGGGCGACACAATTACGTTGGGCTTGACGCAGTTCGCCGTGAACCAACTGACGGACGTGACGTACGTGGAGATGAAGAAGGCAGGCACCAGGTTTAAGGGCGGCGACATCGTGGGCGAAGTCGAAAGCGTCAAAACGACGAGCGATATCTACTGCTTCGCCGACGGAGACGTCACCGAGGTAAACAAAGCGGTTGTCGACGATCCGAGCCTGCTCAACTCAGACCCGTTCGGCAAAGGCTGGCTCATCAAGATCAAGAAGTCCGGCAACGGCAAGATGGGGGAGTGCGTCGACGCCGCGACCTACGACAAGCAGCACGGCTAAGGAGCCCGCGACACGTGGCAAAGCCCGGTTCCGACAATTCCACCGAGCCGCTGCTGGTGTGCCGGGGGGTTCAAAAGTCGTACCGGCTCGCGGGCAGCGAGGTCCTTGCGCTGCGCGGCGTGGACATGCAGATCAGCGAACCGGGGTTCTACGCCATCATGGGGCAGTCGGGCAGCGGCAAGAGCACGCTGCTACACCTGCTTGCCGCGCTCGACCGCCCTGACCAGGGCGAGGTCTGGGTCGCGGGTCAGGGGGTGCACGCCCTGGACGACAGGGCAGCAACACAGTTCCGGCGTTCGCGTATCGGCATCGTCTTTCAGCAGTTCAACCTCATCCCCACCCTCACAGCTCAGGAAAATATCGAACTCCCGGGCCTGCTCGCGGGCGATAGGCCCGCTGCCCTGGCGGAACGCAGCATGGCGTTGTTGGTGCGGCTGGGGCTTGAGGGACGCGCCGGCCACCGGCCCGATGCGCTTTCGGGAGGGGAGCAGCAACGCGTGGCCATTGCACGCGCGCTCCTCTTCTCTCCCCCTGTGTTGTTTGCCGATGAGCCGACCGGCGCCCTCGACAGCCAATCGAGTGCGCTGCTCTGGCAACTCCTGGGAGAAGTCGCGGAAGAGCAACGCATGCTCGTGGTGATGGTCACGCACGAGCCCGCTGCGGCGGCGTACTGCCGACGTGTCTTCGTCCTGCAGGATGGACGCGTCAAGGGCACCATCGAATCGGAGGGCCTGGATGCGGGCGGTATCGCGGCTCGCTATCAGCAGCTTGTTCGAGCGGCGTAGCCGGACAGTGCTGCTTCTCGCCGTCGTCGCCCTTGCCGCCACCCTGGTGAGCGCAGTGGGTGTCGCCATGGGCACCCTGCGGAACGCCGTGAAACTCCGTGTCGACGCCATGGTGGGTGCGGCCGATGTACGCATCAGGGCCAAGAACGCGGGCATGCTTGGCGACGAGGTGCTGTCACAAGCCAGGAACTGGGATGGAGTGGTCCAGGCAATTCCACGGCTTGATTCTTCCCTATCGCTGCGGTTTGGCAAGCCCACATGGGCGCGCGTGGAAGGGGACGACACCGGCCCGTTCGTAAGACAAGTGGATACGTTCCAAACTCCGGTGCTGGCGGCGGGCATCGTGATCGACCAGACGCTGCCAGGCGCTGGCATTGAGTTGGTGGAGGGTCGGCTGCCCGAGGCGGACGATGAGATTGTTCTGGACCGGTACGCGGTCAATCGACTTAGCACGAAGAGCACGCGGCCTGACCCTACCAACTCATTCAGCATGGCGATGTTCCGGCGCGTCAATGGCACCATCAACAAGGCCGCGAAGGGCCCCGAGCGTGTCGCCACGGAAGATGAAGCCAGACTCTTGAATGACCTGAGCAAACCGGCGCCGGGTGATACGGTCGAGGTGCAGCGATTCCGCAAGGATCCGCTCACACTCAGGATCGTCGGCATCGCGGCCCAGCCACCGCTGGGCGGTCGCGCACGTGTGTACATGACCGTTCCGGGCCTCGCGGGCACGCTGGGAACGCCCGGGCAACTCTCGCAGGTGGACCTTGTCCTGCGGCCCGGCGTCGGAGCGGCCGCCTTTGTCTCTGAACACGCTGCGAAGCTCCCACCGTCGCTGAGTATTCAGACCGCGGAGAAGATCACAAGCGGGCTGGACAGAAACCTGCAGGCCAACCAGCTTGCATTCCTCCTCGGGACGCTCATGGCGTGCATCGCCGCGGGCTTCATCATCACGACGGGCATGAGCACGGGCGTTGTCGAGCGCCAGCGCGAGTTGGCGATCCTCCGGTGTATAGGCGCGACCCCGTGGCAGCTTGGGTTCTCGCAGCTGCTGCAAGGGTTGTTTGTGGGGTTGGGCGGCGCCGCGATCGGCGTACCGCTGGGGGCATCACTCGCGTCGGTCATGGTCATCCACTTCCAGGAACGGTTGCAGGCCCCGCTCCACTTCGACTGGTACCGCGTGTTCGTCTCCGTTGGCGGGTCCCTGATTGCCGGGCTGGTCGGGGCCGCGTGGCCGGCGTGGCGTGCAACCCGTGTTTCGCCCTTGACGGCCCTCGCGGTCCGGGCCGAGGCCCCGAAGCGGCGCACGATCGTGCTCCTTACCTGCTTGGGAGTGGTCTGTGTCGGCATCCACTTCGGCGTCTTTTCGCTGATCAAAGACCGTGACGCCGTCTTCATCACATACGTCTGCCTCGGTTTGCCCTCGCTCATGCTCGGTTACTTCCTGCTGGGAGTGCCCGCGGTCCTTGCCGTCGGAAGAGCGTGCGGCGCCGGTCTTGAACGAGTGCTGCGGCTCCCCACGAACCTGCTCCAGCGCAGCGTCCGTGTGATGCCGTACCGGTTCGGATTCACGGCCGGTGCCCTGATGGGGGGGCTTGCATTGATGGTCGCGATCTGGACACAGGGCGGCGCCGCGCTCCGCGACTGGGTCGGCAAGCTCCAGTTCCCGGACGCATTTGCCGTAGGCCTCAACATGCCGCCGGAAGCCGTGACAGAACTCCGCTCGCTCGACTTTGTGACCGACACCTGCGCGGTTTCCATTTACCCCGTCACGACCGACGCTTTCGGACTGGAGACCCTCACGAAGGTCAAGTCCAGCTTCGTGGCATTCGAGCCAGAGTCATTCTTCCGCATGACGCGGGTGGACTGGGTGCAGGGGAACAGCGACTATGCGGTCAAACGCCTGGAAGAGGGCGGCGCGGTCATCGTGTCGCGTGAGTTTCTCACTGCGCGCGGGCAGGGCGTGGGCGGCACATTTGTGTGCTGGGACGACGACGATTCGCGGAACGAGTTCGAGATTGTTGGCGTTGTCGCGAGCCCTGGGCTTGAGGTCGCGAACGACGTGTTCGATGTCGGAGAGGACTTCACGCAGCAGCGCGTGCACGCCGTCTTTGGGAGCCGCAAAGACCTGCTCAAGCACTTCCACACCGACTCGGTCGGCCTGATCCAGTTCTCCATGAAGGAGGGGATTGACGATGAGGAGGCGATGATGACCGTGAAGCAGGCGCTCTCGCCTTACGGCGTGCTGCACGCGGGGAGTGGGCGTCAGCTCAAGCTGACCATGCAGGGCTTCGTGAAGACGACGCTTTCGGTCGCGTCGTGTGTGGCGGTATTCTCGATGCTTGTCGCCAGTTTCAGCGTCGCCAACGTCATTGTGGCGGGCGTGCAATCTCGGATGTTTGAATTCGGGGTGATCCGGGCGGTGGGCGGCACCGGCGGCCCCTTTGGTATCCTGACGCGGCTTGTCCTCGCCGAGGTGCTCGTCATCGTCCTCGCCGCGTGTGTTCTCGGGACGTGCATGGGCCTGCAGGGGGCGTACGGCGGGCTCGTCCTGAACCGCATTGTGTGGGGCCTGCAACTCTCCCTCAGACCACCCACAGGAATGATCCTCTTGGGATGGCTGGCCCTCCTGGTGATCGCGGTCGCGGCCGCGGCCCCCGCGATTATCTCGCTGGCCCGGAAGCAACCGCGGGAATTGCTCGGGGCGATGCGCGGATAGCCGTAATCCCTAGACTTCTACCATGCCCCTCACACTGGGTCCACGCAGTGTCCGAGACGACCGTGGCAAGATGGTCACGGGGCGCAGCATCAACGAACTGCTGGGCGATGTCCGTGTTGAGGCCGGGAAGCGACGGTTCTCATGGCGCATGATTGGCGGGGCGTCCTTCGCCATGGTCGCCATTTACCTGAACGCCGTACGGGGCATCGTCCACACCGTACAGCGTGGTGGGCCGATGCTATGGGTGCTGGCAATCGTCGTGCTGTTCGCGCTGGTGTACGCGGTGTGGAGGATGGTGCAAAGTGCCAGGGGCAACCAGGCCGTCCTGTTCAGCGCCAACAACATGACGCATGTTCGTGATCAGGCCGTCGCAAACGTCCTGACCGCCTCCCACCGCTGCGGCGCGTGCGGGTATGGGCTGAGGGCCGAATCCATCGAGCGCGACGGCTGTGTGGTCTGCACCGAGTGCGGTGCTGCGTGGAACCACGAGCGCCTGAAGCCGACCGCCGCGTCGCCCGAGGCAGTGACAACCGAACTCGAAGCGACACTCAAAGCCAACGAGCGATCGCCGCACCGCCAGCACGACGACCGGTTCATGCCCTGCGGCATTGCCACGCACAAAAAGCGTCTCGATGGCGAGCCGCCCGCCAGCCCGCGGGGCGCAGAGGTGCTCGCCGTGCTCCGCAGAAGAGTGTTCCGCCGACGCCTCATCACCTGCGGGTTCGGTGCCGGAACGGGTGCGGCTCTCCTCGTCGTGGGGTTTGTGTTCGATCGCCCGCTCAACCACCTGGGGCTCATCATCGCCATCGCTGGCGCGGTGCTCGTGGTCATCGCATTCTGCATCTTTGGTTTCAGCGAAGACCCGAAAAAACGAAAAGCACACTACCTCTCCCACCGTGTCTGCCCACGCTGTCTGGACGAACTGGGCGCCGACGAAGCCTTCGACCACTGCGTTGTCTGCCCCACCTGTGGCGCTGCGTGGCTGGCTTCATCGCTCGGCACCAGGGTCTGAGCCCGCCTGGATACCTTTGAGCATACTTCAAGACCCCCGCCATGCCCATCACTCTTGGCCCACGCAATGTCCGAGACGACCGCGGAAAGGCAGTCACAGGCCGCAGCATCAATGAACTGCTAGGCGATGTCCGCGTCGAGGCGGGAAAGCGGCGATTTTCATGGCGGATGGTTGGAGTGGCGTCGGCGCTCAGCCTCATAGGTTACTTGAATCTCGCACGCACCGTGATCCAGAGCATCCTGCGCGGCGGAATAGAGGCGTGGATATTTGCAATTCTGTGCCTCATCCTTGTCGCGTTCGTGGCTTGGGGGATCTTCCGTGCATGGGCAGGCAAGGAATCGGGCAAGTCTTGGCTCACGAAAGACACAACTTCCCAGCTGAGGGAAAAGGCTGTTGCTGATGTACTGGTCGCTTTGCACCGCTGCGGGGCCTGCGGTTATGCCCTGCGCAAGGACGGGGCGGAGAATGACGGCTGTATTGTCTGCAGCGAGTGCGGCGCGGCATGGCACGCTCGTCGGCTGAAAGCAATCGCTGCAGACGCGCCCGCGGTCTTTGTCGAAGTCGAACGCACTCTCAGGTCTCATGAACAGTCCAACCGGCGTGAGCACGATGACCGCTCGTCCTTGCTCGCCATCGCAACTCACCGGGGACGAACGGACGGGAAGCCAGCGGCGAGCATGGCCGGTGCCGCGGTGGCAGAGCACCTCGGACGCTCCTTACGCCGATCACGCATGCGGTGGTCCCTCTGGTTCAGTGGCGTAGGCCTTGTGCTGATCGCGTTCGGTGTGATTGCCTGGAAGTTTCGGCCCGATGTCGGCCCATGGATGACGGGTGTAGGCCTGGTGCTCTGCCTCATTGCCGTCTGCGTATGGGGCACTAGCAACGAGTGGAAAGCACGCAAGAAGTTCTTCCTTTCGTACCGTATCTGCGCCGCCTGCCTGGCGGAATTGAACTCGCCTTCGACGTATGACGGGTGTGTCGTTTGTACAACATGCCGCGCTGCATGGAAAAGTGACTCGCTTGGAGACAGTTCCGTGACTTCAGAAATGCTCGCGCGAGTCAATATCCCATGCGCCCGCTGCGGCTACAACCGCAACGGTCTCTCACCGGACGCTCCGTGCCCCGAGTGCGGCCTGGGTTGCACCACACCCGCGCGCAACCCGCACTGCGCTGTCTGCGACACGCTCCTCGACGGCCCTTCCCGCGTCTGCCCCCGCTGCATGCACCAGGCGGGCGTGGAATATCGGTAGCCCGATACCATCATGCGATTCAGTACAAGGATCCCACCATGACCATGGGACGCGGAGACGACTCCATTGCCAAGGCCGAACGCGACGTGCTTGATGCAAAGAAGCGTCTGACAGACGCACTCAAGGCCCGCCCGCCCGAGCGCATCAGAGACTACACACTCGCGTACGCGGGGTCCGGTGCCGCCGTTACTCTTGCAGCCATTTTCGGCACGCACCGCGAACTCCTCGTCGTCCACAACATGGGCAAGCGCTGCCCGTACTGCACGCTCTGGGCGGACGGCTTCGCGTCGATGTACAAGCACATCGCGAACCGCTGCGCATTCGTGCTCACAACGCCCGATGAGCCCGCGGTTGCCGCGGCCTTTGCGAGCGCCCGCGGCTGGACATTCCCCGTCGTCAGCCACGCGGGAACCACCTTCGCACAGGACCTTGGGTACAAGGGCGATGAGGACAAGTTCGGCCCCTTCCACCCCGGCATTTCTGCCCTCTGGAAAGATGATTCGGGCGCACTCGTGCGCACCGGCACCCGCGCCTTTGGCCCGGGCGACGACTTCTGCTCCCTCTGGCCGATGATGGACCTGCTCAAGAACAGCGTCGGAACGTGGGAACCCAAGTACCACTACTGAACAGCGTCAAGGGTCGAGCGGCGAATCCCCCCGCATGACCTTCTCGCCCGAGCCTACCCGCGTCACCTGGCGGATGAACTCGCTGTACGCCGGCTCCAGGTCGTCTGCCGTGTGACCGGTGTACGCCTCCAGCAGGTCCGGCGCGCGCCGCCCCGAACGCCGCCCGCTGAACGCTAGCTTTCCCGCCACCGCATCGCTCACCATCCGCGCCAGTGAATCCTTGTACGCACCCCCAGCGCCCTCCCGAAGGAAGTGCACCAGTGCCCATACCTGCGCGTAGTAGGTCAGGGCGTCTCCCTCGTCGCCGGCCATGAGCTCCTGCGGGGTGGAGCGCACCAGCCTGCCCAAGGGCATCAGCCGCTCGCGCTCCGCGGCGCGTCGCAGCGTGAAGAATCGCTCAGGATTTGCCCATGGCTTGAATGTGTACTGGTCGCGGTTCTCACCGGTCAGGCGGAAGCCTTCCATGTACGTCGCAAGCCCCTCCTCGAATGCCGTGGGGAGTTGATCCCGGAAGACCGTCTGCGTGTACTGGTGCCAACCCTCGTGGGCCGCAATGGCCAGCGTGTCCCGCATACCGATGTCAAACAGCACGCTCCGCCCCCGTGCGGTATACCCGCCGCGAATGATCCTCAAGTACACCCCGGCGTCCTCTCCCATGAACCGCTGGGTCATCCGCTCCCACTGCGGGCGGTTCCCGAAGACGAAGGTGTCCAGAGGCTCCTCCGGCGGCGGCAATGGCGCGACCGCCGAGCGGTAGTGGGACAGCGCGGCCTCCATCAGCTTGGGCATGCGGTCCAGCAACGCGTCCCGTGTCACCGTCGTATGGATGCGGTAGTGCGCGGTCGTCAGCACTTTGCCGGGCGTGGACTCGTACGTCCACTCGGACGCCACGACGCCGACCGGCACGGGCGCTACTTCAGCTACAGGAACAGGAGCAGGGCCCGCGACCGACGGCGATGCGACCGGAGCGTAACCGGAGCAGCACGCCAACCACACTGCGCCCGTCAGCGACGTGATGAACAACGCGGTGGGTGACAGGCGGGTCATGCGGCTGGATTGTTCGCGGCTGACAGCAGATTGGTTTCAGGTCTGCTGGATGATGCTGAATATCGCTCATACATGCTACAGGCGTGCCAGTGCGTCCTTGGCCGCCGCCAGGTCCGCCTTTGCCTTGGCCAATTGGTCGCGGGTCTGCTGCACCATCGCGGCCGGAGCGCGGTCGGCATACCCGGGGTTGCCCAGGCGTCCCTCCAGCGTGCCGATCGACTTGGTGAGATCCGCCTCCAACTTCTGCAGGCGGGCCCGCTCGGCGGCGTTGCCCGCCGAACCGTTCTCGCCCCCACCACCACTGGCCGCAGTCTCGTCTCGCAGGTTGCTCAGCCGGTACTCGCACGAATCAAACATGATCGCGATCGAGCCCGGCAATTCGGCGGGTTTGACCTCAATGCTCACCCGTTCGAGGCCCGCGAAGGTGGAGACTAGCCCCGCGACTTCTTCACTATCGAGCGGCACTGTGCCGCCACCCGGGCCGTGCAGCGTGATCTTCCGGCTGGGCTTGACCTGATGCTTGGCCCGTGCATCACGGACCACCGCCACCAAGCTCTGTACATGCTCCATCTGCCCCGTCGCGATGGTGTTCTGCAGCGCATTGCTCGCCGTCGGCCACTTTGCGACGCAGAGCAGGTCCGGGTGCCTGTCGTGCCGCCCCAAGGTCAGGCCTGGCACGCGCGACTCGCCGCCGCCGACCTTGAGTAGTTGTGCCCAGATGGTCTCGGTCACGAAAGGCATGGCGGGGTGGAGCATGCGCAGCACCGCGTCCAGCACGTTCGCGAGAACGGCCTGTTGGGTAGGTCGGTTTGCCACAGTCGGCTTGATACCCTCCAGGTACCAATCGCAGAAGTCCCTCCACACGAAGTCGTACATCGCCTGCGCGTACTCCGCGAACTCGTAGCGGGTCAGGTGCAGGTTGACCTTTGCGAGCGTTTCGTGGAGTCTGGACAAAATCCAGCGGTCGAGCGTGGTCAGCGACCCCGCATCAATAGCGTGAACATCAGCCTGGCGACTCCCACTGCCCGCGGGCAATGACATGAACACCAGGCGCGAGGCGTTCCACAGCTTGGTCGCAAAGTTGCGGCCAAAGTCGAACTTGGCGCTGGTGTTCTTGGCGAGCGGCATCTCGGGCGTCGCCTTCGCCTGCCCCGACACTTCGCCGTACACCGTGACCATCTTTTTGGACGGGTCCTTGGGGCTGGTCTGGATCGGCGCTGGCACCACGTAGCCGCCAGGGGCGGTGATCATTTTGGGGGTGAACACCGCGCCGGTGTGCGGACATATCAGGTCTACCGGCAGCCGCACGTCCTGCGTCTGCGTCGCCATGTGGCAGAGCGTGAAGCGCATGGCATCGGCACCGTGGGTCTCGATGATGTCCAGCGGGTCCACACCGTTGCCCAGGCTCTTACTCATCTTCTGTCCCTGGCCGTCCTGGATGACGCAGTGGATGAAAACATCGCGGAAGGGCGGCGGGCCAAGAGAGTCGGCATTCGGCATTCTTGATTCGGTAATCGTGGCGGGCTGCTTCTCGAATGCCGAATGCCGATTACCGATTGCCGCGTCTCTCCTGAAGTACCTGTTGAACATCACCATCCGACTCACCCACAGCGTGATGATTTCCCGCGCGGTCGAGAGCGAGTTGGTCGGGTTGAACGCCTCCAGCAGCCCCTTGTTGGACTCTGCATTGAACTTCACCGGGTCTGGCCAGCCCATCGTGGACAAAGGCCACAACGCTGAAGAGAACCAAGTGTCGAGGACGTCGGGGTCTTGCTCAGCAGTCGAACCGTCATAGGTGTCAATGACCTTCTCCAGCAAGTCAACGGCTCGCTTCGTGCGAAACACTTGTGCATGGTCACAATCGCCGGTCGCGGTTGTCGCAGGAGAAGTAGCCCTCTTATTGATCGCGGCAATCAGATTCTCGCCGCCAGATGACTTGGCGCAAAGCGTAATCCAAGACTGAATGCGATCGCCACCCGGTGCCACAGCGATGTCGTTTTCAAGACCGCACTCTCGTATCAACTCGTTGAACAGCCCTAATGACTGCGACAGTGACGGTGATGCCTTGGTGTCGGCAAAGTCTTCTGCACTGCCGCCTTTGGTGTCATGCAGATACCACGTCCACACCGGAATCCTGTGCCCCCACCACAACTGCCTGGAGATGCACCAGTCGCGGATGTTGTCGTGCCACTGTTCGTAGGTCTTGGTGTACCTGGAAGGGAAGAACCTCAGACCCGGCTCTTCCTTGGTATGGGTGGCACAGGCGTCCCGCCTGTGCTCGTCACGGATGCGGTGCGGAAACTCCAACCGTCCGCCGCGCGCGAACTCGCTCACATGCACATGCGGGTACTCCCGCCACGCCTTCGCCAAACCCGCCTTCACCGGGTTCATCGCGATGTAGTGCATCTTCTCGCCGAACTCACCCGGGCTGTAGATGCGCCGGTCGTACGACTCGTCCTGCCACAGCGGGCCGCTGGTGTTCCGGCGCTTGTTGACTTCGTGCGACGTGAACGACTTGATGCTGTGCATGATCTCCGCGAGCGAGTGCCACTGGCCCGGCGAAGTCACGAAGGGTGAAAAGAGAAGATGGACATGGTCCGGCATCACCACCGCCGCGTGCAGTTCCAGCCGCTGCCCGTGCCAGTGGTGGCACGCGTTGAGCACGACATCGCGCTCAGCGGGAGTGAGTTCGCCCGTGCGCAGGCGAAACGTGACCCAGTACGCCATGCCGCCCTCTTGCAGGTGAGGGAGGTTGCGTCGGTAGGTGCTGAGGTCCGCGCCGATGGGTTTGAGGAGGTCGGCAGCAAAGTCTGACTCATGCTCAGGCGGGACGCCTGAGCCACCCATACCTAAGGCAATACCAGAAGAACCAGAAGAAACCAGCACCTCATTCGCCGCCTTCGCCATGCGCGGGTCGGTCACCTTCACATACCACTGATCGCTCAGGTACGGCTCGACTATCGAATCACTCCGGTCACTGTGCTTCAAACTGTGCCGGTGCGGCTTCGTGCCCTCCAGCAGCCCGCGCGCGTCGAACTCTTTCACCACCATCTTCCGGGCGTGCTCACGCGGTCGGCCCACGAAAAGGTGCGCGTCACCGACGTCTGTCCACCCGTGCTTGTCGCTCACCGTGCCGTCGGGCGCGAGCATGTTGATGATCGGCAGGTTGTGCCGCTTCCCGATCTCGTAGTCGTTGGGGTCGTGCGCGGGCGTCACCTTCAGAAACCCCGTGGCCATCTTCGCCTTGGGGTCGTTCTTTTCTTCCTCGTCCCGCGCGTACCGCTCGGGCAACACCACGTACGAGTCCTCGATCACCGGAATCACCCGCCCCACCAGCGGCAACTCGCAGAACAACCCTCGCAGCGCCTTCGCGCGCGGATCATGGGGGTTCACCGCCACCGCCGTATCACCCAGGTACGTCTCGGGCCTCGTCGTCGCGACCGTGATCCACGCCGCGTCCTCACCCTTGTGCTCATTCGCCCCCGGGTAACCGCGGCGCGTCAACTCATCCCACGTCACCGGCACCGCATCCTTTTTGACCATTTGACCATTTGCGTCTTTGACCATTTCCGGATGCACCAGCGGATACCGCAAGTAATAGAACTGCCCGTCCACTTCCTCGTCGTACGTCTCGTCGTCGGCCACTGCCGTCTGCAGCACGCAGTCCCAGTTCACCAGCCGCTTGCCGCGATAGATCAGCCCGTCCCTGAACAACCGGAAGAACGCCTCACGCACCGCCGCAGCGCACTGATCGTCCATCGTAAACCGCTGGCGGTCGTAGTCGCAGGAGCACCCCATCCGCTTCAACTGGTTGGTGATCTCCGCCTCGTACTCGTCCTTGAATTCCTGAGCCTTGGCGACAAAGTCCTCGCGCTTCATGCTGGTGCGCAGTGGGCCCGTCAACTGCCCGCTGTTCCGCAGCCGCTTTTCCACCACCGCCTGTGTCGCGATGCCCGCATGGTCCGTCCCCGGCATCCACATCGTCTCATAGCCCATCATCCGGTGGGCACGCACGAGAATGTCCTGCAGCGTGTTGTTGAGCGCGTGCCCCAAGTGCAGCCTCGCCGTCACGTTGGGGGGCGGGATCAGCACGCAGTACGGCTTCTTTTCCCCGGACAGCACCCGCCCCGGATCGGCATGGAATGCCCCCGCGGCGACCCAGCGGCTCCACGCAACGCCCTCATGCTCCGAAGGCTTGTAGGACGGGGGAAGGGGTGCCAAAGGGGGGTTGGAAGCGTGCGAATCCATGCTGGAGCCATGATAGGTGTGCCGATGTTCTGTGTACCCCGTTTCTCTCGGCGGCCGGCCTCTCCGAGGCGGCCCAATGACCCACTTTTGCCCGATCTCGCTCGCCCTCTCCCCAGGTTTCGCACACGCAACAATCCCTCACCCACCTGCCATGCCCACCACGAACCACGCCCCTGCCTCCACTCCCCGCCATGGCGGCCGCGCCACCGTCATCCTGCTGGGCATCGTCGCTGCGCTCGTGCTGTTGGCCGTGATGTACGCAGTGGTGTCCGCCTCACGCAAAGCAACGGCGACGGTGTACACGCCCAACTCGACAACAGAAGTCCCGCTCTTCGCCGGTTCGCCCGCCCCGAAGACCGACGTTGGCAAAGCGAGCCCGGCCGCGGCTCCCCCTTCCCCCCCCGCTCCCGCCGACAAAATCGATGCCGTCCTCAACGCCGTCCTCCCGCTCCGCAACAGCCAGGAATGGGGCAAGGCCGAGGCGATCCTGAACGAGGCCATCCGCCACTACCCCGAGGAGCAAGTCCTCTACCTCCAACTGGGCGAGATCCTCGCCATTCAGCGCAAGAGCGCCGAGGCCTACTCCAACTTCGAGAAGGCACTCGCCATCGGACCGCGCGAGCCCGAAATCGAAATGGCCGCCGGCACCGTCGCCAACGACTGCGGCCGCCTCGACCGCGCCGAAGAGCACTACCAGGCAGCCCAGGCTGCCAAGAAGAACGACTGGCAGCCCTCGCTCTTCCTTGCCCAGGTGCAAATGAAGCGGAGCAACTTCAGCGATGCGAAGAAAAACCTCATGCTCGCTGCGAGCGCCAAGCCCGACCTCGCCGTCGCGTGGGGCTCACTCGCCGAAGTGCTCCTGCGTGAGAACGCCGTCGGCCCCGCGCTGCAGAACATCGCCAAGGCCCGCCAACTCGAGCCCGACAATCTCTCCTGGCGCATGATCGAGGCCCGTGCCCTGAAGCGCTATGCGAAGCCCGACGCAGCTCTGCAACTGCTGGTGGGCCTCGACGAAGCCACCAAGACCCAGCCCGGAGTCCTCGCCCTTATGAGCGAGTGCTACGGCCTGCTCCGCCGCCCCGCTGATGCAGCCGCCCAGTACGCAAAGGTATCTGACCGCTTCGCCGACAAGCCCGAGTGGGCCTTGGAAGCTGCTCGCTGGTTTGACCGAGCGAACGACAAAGAGAACGCACTGAAGTACGCGCGCCGAGCCCAATACCTGGGCGACAAAGACGCGGAAAAGCTGGCGGCAGAACTGGAAGGAAAGTGAATCAGTCAGCAGTATTCCAAAGACATCCATGCACCCGTCGGACTGGAACCATCGGCAAACAGAGCTCGCGGCCAGATTGCATGCGTGGCGTAAGCGTGCCTTTCCTGGAGGATGCGCTTCGCTGTATGTCGATGGTTGCGAACTCGTGTTTCTGGATGCCGACATCGCCGCCATGCTGACCGCCGCAATAACGAAGGGCCCGCTCAGATCTCAAGCTGCGAGGGCACTCGCCGGCCACACTTCGGAATTACGAAATGCGTTGCCGCACATCCCCGCTGACGGCGTCGGGTACTTCACCGAACTGCTGTCGATGGCCGAACTCGCGTTGATGCTAGCCGACCATACTCACTAGCCTGGCTTCGCTCAGCGACCAACGCGGCTGTGCGGCATCCAACACCACCGATGCCCGCTGACCCCGACATCCTGGTGACGCTCGCCACGGCGCGCACCGAATTCGAGGGCGGGGCGATGCGGTCTGTTCTCGAAGCCGAGGGCATCCCTGCCCGTGTCTTCGCGGGGACCGCGAACATGCTGGGCTGGGAGGGTGGCTACTCCAACACCGTCCGCGTGATGGTGCGGCGTGCCGATGCCGTGCGTGCCGCCGAAGCGATCGCCGTCAATCGCCGCACCGCGCCCCTCGTGGACTGGTCCCAAGTTGACGTCGGCGCATTCGAGGACGGTGAGCCACCGACCCCCGCCGACCAGCGTTCGCGCAGGCTCATCCGGGCCCGCATCCGCCGCGCCGGGCTACTGCTGATTTCCGCGACCGCCGTCGCGCCCCGGTTCGGGCTGGAGGGCGTGGTGATCGCCGCCATCGCCTTCGCGATGATCATGGTGCTGTCGTGGAACGACGACGTCTGACCCGTCACTTGATCGAGTCTCTCGTCCCGCCGCGCCACAATCCGATCGACGCCGCGAACGTCGACGGCAGGTAGTGCTTTGCCGCCTCGCCCAGCCGCTGTGCGAGCGACCGAGTCCCCTCCACCGCCTGCTCCGTCGTGTCCTTGATCGCGGACAGGTCGATCTTGATCCCCAACAGCTTCGCGCCGAAGAAGAGCACCGCCAGCAACAAGCCAACGATGAACACCGCCTTGAGCATCTTGCGGACGACAAAGCCCACCAGGAACGCGGCCGCGAAGCTCAGGCACAGACGCGTCACAACCGGCGCCGCCCCCGAGAGCCACCCCGGTGCGTCGGCGATCGTCGATGAATACGCCCACGAACCGCCGGCGATGATCGCCGCGATGACCGACCACCGGAACGACCAGGACTTGCTGATGGGGCGCGACCCCCCGGTGACCCACGCGCCAAAGAGCCAATCGGCCAGGCTCGACTTCGCCGTTGGCACAGGCACAACCGGAGCCTGCAAAGCAACGGGCGGTAATCCCGGCGCTGGCTCCCCGTGCGGGACGAGAAGTGACCCCGCGCTCTCGGGAAGGTGAGGTTGTGGCGTCTCTGACATCCCTTCGTGCATCGGCATTCAATCCCCGGAAGGACCAGTCTGCGGTTTGGACGTTGACCCTGGAACCGTCGGCAAGGGTGCCAAGTCCGGGTCCACCCAGCGATGGCGGGCCTCGTGCGACATGATCCGGGGGCGCGAGTAGAACAGCCGCAGCATCACCTTGCTCAGCATGTGCGGGTGCGCGGCAAAGAATGCGTCGGCGTCCGCCTCCGGGCCGTAGGCCGTCATCGTCGCGTGAAGCACGCGCATCCATGCTACCGTCAGCGTCTCGTGGTACCCGCCCGTCGGCGTCTGCTCGATCCCCTTGCTCGCGTTGTACCTCTGCACGCCCTCGCGCATGCGGCGGGTTGCTTCTTCCAGCCCGTGCTCGCGCAGCAGCAGGTACGCCACGCTCAGGTGCGCGCGGTGGTTCCATTCCTCCAGCGGGATGGAGCACGACCGGAACGCTTCCAGGTTCACGGGCACGGCCACGCAGGTCTCCTCAGGGGGTCGGCCCGTCGTACGCGTGGTTCACAGGGTCGATGCGGCGCATCGGCTTCTCGCGCGTCTGCTCTTCCACCACGTGGGCTACCAGTCCCGGCGTCCTCGCGATCATGAAGATGCCGTTGAATACCGCGGGATCAAGGCCGAGGTCCGCCAGGATCGCCCCAATCGCTCCGTCCACATTGATGGGGAGCGGCTTCCCGATCGCCGCGAACGCCCGCTCCACCGCGCGTGCCGCGCCCATGTGCGTCGCACCGTCATCCTTGAGCCCTGCCTCCCTCGCCAGCTCGAAAAGTCGGACCGTCCGCGGGTCTTTGGTATGAATCCGGTGCCCAAAGCCGCTGATGCGGTCGCCACTTGACTTGATCCGCGTGACCTCTCCCGTCGCGACCGTGTCCAGTGTCGCACGCTGCGCTTTCGCGTCCGCGAGCAGCCGCGCCAGGTACCGTGCACAGTCCTCGATCGCTCCACCGTGATGCCGGTTGATCGACATGATCCCCGCCGCGACATAATCGTCGAGCGTGAACACGGCGACGGCGGGCTTGCGGATGGCGAAGGTCGGGGCGGCGACCACGGGCGGCAGCAGGCCCTCGAATCTTTCGCCCGACTCCGGCAGCTCGGCCGAGACGCGAGGGCTGCGGGCGTGAACCTCCGCACCGACATGATGCGCGACCAGCCGAACGATGCGTTCGCCATCGGCGGCGGACAGGCGCTCGCCCGTATCGGAAAGCCCTTCGGACAGGCGGTCGATCCACAACCGCCCGTCCGGGTTCAACATCACCTCGACCACGGCCGGGTCTTCGAGCAGTCGCGCGATTGCCGGCCCCAATGCCGTGCGCAACATGCGTGCGCCGCGCGCAATGGCTTCCGGTCTTTGGTGGTTGGTGGTCATGTCGGCCCCGGCTTCTGGCGGGGACGCGACAGGCTATCCCCGGATCGGGGTCGATTAAGAAAGCCCGGAATTGGGCCGGTTCAACAAGTATCTAGCTCTGTGCGGTGATCGGCGGCGAACGGCGGTAAATAGGATGGGTCCGAATACTTACTCTTGATCGCCGTTGGTCTGTGCCTCTTCCGGCACCGGATCGTCGGGAAGTGAGTCGAGGTCACGCGACAGCTCCTTGAGGAACCTGTCTCCCGTCGCCAAACGCCGACCAAGGTTCTGCATGAAGCCCTCGAACCGCTCTGCTGCTTTGGCGCGGGCTGATTGTCTCGCTGCATCCGGTAAAGGCGGTGTAATCGTCATCCAGTAATGGATGAACTGCGCGACCGTCTCGCCGAGGACGGCGAGATCCAGGTCGAGCGTGTCGATCTGGCGGCCGAGCTTGTCCAGGCGGCGTGACATGGCGGCCTCAAGCTGGTCGTCGGCATCGCCGGACAGATAGGACATGACCGCTGCCTCCACGATGGCGGATTTCGAGACATTGCGGCGCAACGCCACCGAGCGGCGTAAAGCCAGCGCTTCGATCTGCGGAATGAGCGCGGGGTCGAAATAGAGATTCAGGCGGGTTCTG
>CALLYM010000284.1 GCA_937858155.1 uncultured Phycisphaerales bacterium
AATGGTCAAAGTGGGAAATGGTCAAATGGTCAAAGAGTTGCGGGGAGGGTCTGATGGCTCGGTTTGACCATTTCCCACTTTGACCATTTGAGAATTTGCCGTCAGTCGATGACGGCGAGGATGTCATCCTCGGACATCATGAGGAACTCGGCGCCGTCGAGCTTGATTTCGGTGCCGGCGTAGCTGGTGAAGATCACGCGGTCGCCCTTCTTGACGGTGAGGGGGATGCGTTCGCCGGTGTCGGTGTTGAGGTTGCCGGTGCCGACGGCCTCGATGGTGCCGGTCTTGGGCTTGTCCTTGCTGGTCTCGGGGAGGAAGATCCCGGAGTCGGTCTTGGTGGCGGCCTCGTCGCGCTTGACGAGGATCTTGTCGCCCAGGGGACGGACGGTGGTCTTGGTTCCTTTGGACGGTGCGGACTTGGTGGCGGTGGACATTGCAGCAAACTCCTTCTTTCAGTGCGGGAAGATTCACCACAGAGAACACAGAGAGCGCAGAGGGGAGGAAGGAAACACAGTCCTGAGTCCTCGGTCCTGTCCTTTGTGCTCCGTTCTGCTCTCTTTTTCTTTCTCTCCTCTGTGCGCTCTGTGTTCTCTGTGGTGAAACGTACTACGTGCGAAAACGGTTACCCCGGCCAGCGGCCTTCGTAATGGCGTTCCAGGATGCGGCGGATCACACCCAAGATGACCTCGAGGTCGCGGGCTTGGTGCGGACGGTCGACGACGGCGAAGGCGCCCAGGCGGAGCGCGTGCGAGAGGTCGCGGACGTCGTCACGCGTGGTGCGCTGACGCTTCACGGCGACGACCGGCGGTGGCTCGGCGAGGCGGGAGAGGATTTCCAGCAGGCGCGTGCCGCCCTCGGTGAATTCGGGGGCGTCCATTTCGCTGGCGCGGGTGGTGGTGTGCAGGAGGTCGAGCGGGAGGGCGAGGTCGACCACGGCGACATGGATGCGGGTGTTGCGGATGACGTCGCTGGCCTCTTTGCCGGAGGCGGCCCGGTGGCTGATGACACCCATGGGCTCGAGCAGGCGGGGGAGGCGGTCGACCCAGGGGTCGGTCTGCCAGCCGGCATAGGACAGGAGGAGGTTGAGGCGGGCGGGGCAGTGCGCGGGCGTGCCGCTACCGGCGGGGGAATCCGCGTGGTAGAGGGGTGCCTGGTTGGGGCGCAGCATGACCATCTCGTGTGGTTATGGGCAAGGGGCGTGCCGGAGGAAGAGATGGGCGGTGTTCGCGTGCGAGTGGATGCGTGGGGTGGAAGGGCGGCTGGGGGGTGCTTTGTGCGGCGGTGTTGGGTTTGGGGGTGTCGAATTGGCAGGGCGGCTGGCGTTGGGTGGTTGAACGAGACCGAAGGGTCGTTTGGTTTGAGTTTGGGTGGGCGGTATGATGAGGGGACACGCGAGGAGGTTGAGTATGGATGCGATGCATGTGGTGCTGCTGGCGTGCGCGCTCATCGCGGGGGCGGCGGCGGTGTGGTTTGGGATGAGGTCCGCGCGGCTGGGGGCGGAGGTGGTGTCGGCGGGGTCGCGCGCGGAGCGGGCGGAGGCCGATGGGGAGGCGATGCGCGCGGAGGCGGTGCGGCTGGTGGCGGCGCACAACGCGCAGGAGAACAGGGTCATCGCGCTGGAGAAGGACCTGGCGTCTGCGCGGGAGGCGCACGGCGCGGAGGTGCGGCGCGTGCAGGAGGTGGCGCGGGCGCAGATGCAGGCGGTGGAGGAACGCGAGCGGCAGGTGCGGGAGGACTTCGCGCTGTTTGAGGGGAAGATGCAGCAGTCGTTCAAGGCGCTGGCGGGGGATGCCCTCAAGAGCAGCACGGGAGAGTTCCTGAAGCTGGCGGACCAGAAGTTCTCCGGGCTTGCGCAGCAGAGCGCGGGGGAGCTGGACAAGAAGCGGCTGGCGTTCGAGCAGCTGGTGAAGCCGCTGTCAGAGACATTGCAGCGGACGGACGCGAAGCTGGCGGAGATCGACAAGGCGCGGGCGAGCTCGCACGCGGCGATCACGGAGCAGGTACGGCAGATGAGCGAGGCGGGGATGAGGCTGCAGGAGGAGACGCGGCGGCTGGGCGATGCGCTTCGGAAGCCCGAGGTGCGCGGGGCGTACGGCGAGATGCAGCTGCGGCGCGTGGCGGAGATCGCGGGGATGACCGCGTACTGCGACTTTGGCGAGCAGGAGACGGTGGAGGGCGTGGACGGCGACCGCGTGCGTCCTGACATGGTGGTGAAGCTGCCCAGCGGGCGGCGCGTGGTGGTGGACGCGAAGACGAACATCCAGGCGTACATGGACGCGGTGCAGGCGGGCACGCCCGAGGATGCGTCGCGGCACATGGACCGCTTCGCGAGGCACGTGGGCGAGCAGGCGGGGAAACTGGCGAAGAAGGAGTACTGGCGGAGCGTGGACGGCAGCCCGGAATTTGTGGTGATGTTCATCCCCGGGGACCAGTTCATCGACGCGGCGCTGTCGCGGCAGCCGGAGATCCTTGAGGCGGCGGCGCGGCAAGGGGTGATACTTGCGAGCCCAGCGACGCTCATAGGTTTGCTGCGCGCGGTCGCCGTGGGGTTCAAGGAAGAACGGCTGGCGATGGCGGCGGAAGAACTGCGGGCGCTGGGGCGCGAGTTTCATGAGCGGATGGCGACGGCGCTTGAGCCGCTGGTTGGGTTGGGCAAAGACCTCAACACCGCTGTGGACAAGTACAACCGGTTCGTGGGGAGTTACGAGTCGCGCCTGAAGCCGACATTGGACAAGTTCGAGGAGGCGGGGGTAAAGGGAAAGAAGGAGTTGCCGGAGATCGTGAGCATCGCGGCGAATACGCGGTTGTTGGAGGCGGGGCAGGGCGGGGTGTAGACGCCGGGCGCGAGCAGCGCGGTGTTTATGGGACGGCGGCACGCCGCACACTTGGGGAGCGGAAAATCCAAGAAGGAAGAACACATTTCACCCGATTTGCTGTCTGGCCACGTTGCCGCTTGCGGTATCGTGGTGCGGAACCCTTGCAGAAAGGCAGAGCCATGAAGATTCGGGTGTGTGTCGCGGCGGTGGCGGTGGCGGCGGGTGGTGTGAACGCACAACCAGCCTCATCCAACTTTCTCACCTACCAAGGTGAACTCAAGGACGCCGGCGTGCCCGCCAACGGGACGTACGACTTCCGCATCACGATGTTTGACCAGCCCTTCGGCGGGTCGTCGGTGGGACTTATCAACTGCTTCGACAACCAGGCCGTGACGGACGGCAAGTTCACGCTGACGTTCCACCCGGGCAGCGTGTTTGACGGGCGCGATCTGTGGATGCAGATTGAGGTGCGGGCCGACTCCACCGCGGCGAATTGCGTCAGTGGAACGTTCACCACGCTTTCCAGCCGCCAGCACCTGACCGCCGCGCCGGTTGCGTCGTCGCTCGTGCTCCCCGTGAACCAGAGCATTTCGTCGCCCGCTCAGTCGACCTTCCGGATCGTGAACACCGCGACCAGCGGCTCGTGCAGCGCTATCACGGGGAGGGTCGGGAGTTCGTTCCACGGCGCGGGCGTGTGGGGCGACACCTTCGGCAATGAGCAGAGTTACGGCGTGTACGGCGAGAGCCTTTCCAGTCACCCGGGCTCCGCGGGCGTGAGCGGACTCGGCACGTTCTCCACGGGGGTGCTGGGCATCACCCAGAGCGCGAACGGCTATGGCGTCAAGGGCACGACCGACGCTACCGCGCTCACCGGGAACTCCATCGCCGTGTACGGCCTCAACGCCTCCACCGGCAGCACCGCCGCAGGTGTCGCAGGGGTCATCTCTGCCACGTCCCCTGGCGTGTTTGCGAGCGGCGTCGAGGGAGCAATCTCCTCGTCCACCACGTCCACGGGCCAGGGCGTGCACGGGATTCACCAGGGCTCCGGTGTGGGCGTGCGGGGCGACAGCGTGAGCGGCATTGCCGTGCAGGGGCAGGGGTGGACCTCGGGTGTCACCGGATACGTCACGAGCAGCGCGATCGCGAACACCTACGGGGTGCACGGGACCAACGCCAACGCCACCGGCACGGGCGTGAAGGGCGAGCATTCATCGAACAGCGGCGTCGAGCCCGGCGTGTGGGGCACGACCAACTCGCTCGCCGCCAACGCTGTGGGAGTGCTGGGCGAGGTCCTCCCTACCTCCCCCAGCAGTTTCTCGGCGGGCGTCAGGGGCGTCAACCACGGCACGCTCGGGCTGGGCGTCGGGCTGTTTGGGCGCCACGACGGCTCGGGCTACGGCGTGTACGGTGAGACCGGGAACGTCGCGGGGTATGCGGGCTGGTTCAATGGCCGCGTCAACATCACCGGCGCGCTCACGAAGGGCTCGGGCGCGTTCAAGATCGACCACCCCCTGGACCCTGAGAACAAGTTCCTGTACCACTCCTTTGTCGAGTCGCCGGACATGATGAATATCTACAACGGCGTCGTGACGACGGACGACAAGGGTTACGCGACCATCACAATGCCCGGATGGTTCCAGGCCCTTAACCAGGACTTCCGGTACCAGCTCACTGTGATTGATGAGACTGACGGGGACGACTTCGTGCTCGCCAAGGTGGTCAAGGGCGTGGCGGACAACCGTTTCACGGTCCGCGCCAGCAAGGGTGGCGTCAAGGTTTCGTGGCAGGTCACCGGCATCCGTCATGACGCGTTCGCCCGCGACCAGCGCATCCCGACGGAGGAGTTCAAGTCCGAGTCTGAGCGCGGGATGTTCCTGTACCCGCAGGGCTTTGGCTTCGGCGAAGAGAGGCAGATCGGAAGGTTGAGGCCTGACCAGGCGGTGGGCGAGCACAACTGATTGGGGGCGCCCTAGTGGGGGCGCAGATGTTCCCCGATGCCGTCGACGAAGAATTCGACTACGCCGCAGCGTGGGCAGGCGTAGACGTCGAAGCGCTCCTTGTTGACGAAGAGTTCGCCGAAGTCGCCGAGGATGCCATACCGCTTGCCCTCGTGGAACTGCTTTTCGCCCATGTACCGCATGGGGACGGCGCAGCGGGCGCACACGATATCGCGGGGTCGGCGGTCCGACGGCTCTGGTTGCGGGGAACGGGCGGGCTCTGGGCGGTTGCTCATGCCAGGTCATTCGCAAAGGCGGTGCGCTGGTTTCGTGGACTACTTTGCCTGCAGTTGGGCCTTGTCATCCGTCAGCTGTTTGACATTTACGGCGTCTTCGAGCCATGCCTTGGCTTCCGCGGCGTTCTTTGCGAATGCGTCAAGGAATGCCTGGGTTGTTGCGGTCGTTGCCTTGACGGTCATGCCCAGGTCCAAGCCTTCGGTCTTGCCGGCGTCGCCCACCGCTCGCCCGGACTTGCCTGAGTAGGACGAGTGCGTGGCGCCCTCGATCCAGAGCAGGTAAGCGGGCGGGCCACCCTTCTCGCGCCCGCGGGAGTATTCGAAAGAGTGGCGGCGGGTCTCGGGCGTTTCGTTGCCGATGGCGGCGATGTCGTTGCTGCCGGTGATGGTCAGGATGGGCACGGCGATGTCGTTCCAGGACTCGGGTGTCATCATCTTGTTGTTGAGGCCGCCCCCGGAGATGATGATGCCGGCCCTGACGCGCGGGTCGCCCACGTTCTTGGCGATGAGGAGGTCGCCGCCGCCCGCGGGGTGTCCGAGTTCCATGGTGCGCGAGCCGCGGACCTTGACGCCGACGATCATCTGGGTGGTGAGTGCGCCGGCGGAGTGGCCGGCCATGACGATCTTGTCGCGGTCGACGCGGCCGTGGGGCGTGGTCTTGTGCGTGGTGGGATCGGTGGTCGTGAATCGCAGGGCGTCGCTCTCGTCCTCGACCTTGGCGAGCGAGTCGATGATGAACCTGACGTCGGCGACGCGCTCCATGGGCTTGACGTCCTTGAGGAGTGCGCTCGGGTTGACGGCGAGCCCGCGCAGGTTTTCACCGTTGCGGCGTCGGAGGGAGATGGAGTCGGAGTGGGTGGGGAGAATGACGACATAGCCGTAGCTGGCCCAATGGGTGGTGAGGTCGGGGAAGGCGTCGCGCGAGCCGCCAGCGCCGTGGGAGAAGATGACGAGGGGGAAGGTCCTGGTGTCGGTGGGCGCGACGACCGGGTAGCGGACGGTGATTTCGAGGTCTTTGTCACGCGCCCCGTCGTGGAGGGTGAGGTTTGTGGAAGAGGTTTCGTACGGGCCTTTGTCGAGCTTGTAGCCGGGTGCAGGCTGGGGCGGCGAAGGGGGCGTTGCAGGTGGCGACGCGGGAGCGACGGAGAGCAGGAGCGTGGAAGTGGCGATGAGGGGCAGCATGGCAGCAGAACGTCGCTGGCGCTGGCGGTATTGCGGGTGCTCGGAAGGGCGTGTGCGTGTGCCCGGAGTGCCCAAGCTCGCGGCGATCACGGCCGCAGGTCGACGACGGTAGTGAACGAGCCCTGGTCGATCAGGAGCTTCCCGTCTGCGGCGTGGAGGGATTCTGGGTCGTCCAGCAGCGAGATGCGCCGCTGGGCGAGGAGGCGTGCGTCCGGGAACGAGAAGATCAGGATTCGTGCCTCGGCGGCGCTGGAGCGGATAGCGGCGTTGGTGTCTTCCCGCGGGAAGACTTGGACGGTCACAAGGGTGTTGTCGCAGAGGAGGGCGGGCGCGAGTGCGCCGGGGGTGTCGATGGCGTCCACGCCGACAATTTCGCCGGCGCTGTCGAACACGATGAGCCCGAGCTCGCTCGAGACGGACAGGTGGTCTCGGGTGGCGCGGATGTCGAACGGGAGGCGGAGGCGTCCCATGTCGTCGAGGGCTCGGTCACGGCTCTCGCCGGTCGCGAGGCTCAGGACGCGGAGGTCGTAGGCGTCGTCCAGGATGAACGCGGTCTGGCCGCAGAGCCACGCGGAGCCGGTGTTGCGCATTGGCCGGGTGGCGTTGCTCCAGGAGACGGCGCCCTTCGCGGATACGCGGAGGACCTTGTCGGAGGAGCCCACAAGCGCACCGGAATCCGGCAGGACGCGGACCCAGCGTGCGTGCTCGCCAAGGGCTTCGGGGGGCGCGGTCCAGACGGGCTGCCCGGTGGTGAGGTCGAGCGCCGCTGCCGCGGGTTCGAGTGCGTCGCGGATCGTGTCGTTGGGCTTTGCACCCACTACAGCGAGGACGCCGTTCGCACAGTCGAGGTCGAAGACGCGGTCCATCGGCAGGGTGGCGTGCCAGAGCGGCTTACCGTCCTTCAGGCTCAGGGCGACGGCGAGTGCGTCGCGTCTAGCCAGGACCAGTGTGTCGGCGGTGGTGGCGAAGAGGAGGTCGTCGGAACGGACGAGGCCATCGAGGGGGGTGTTGAGCCGCGCAATGCGGTCGGCGGGACGGGCGGCGGCCCCCTCAAACAGTGCGGCGAGGGCGGGGACTTTCCAGAGTGTTGTGCCGTCAACGTTGGAGATCGCTTCGAGCGTTGGTTCCAGCGATCGGGGGAAGTAGAGGACAGTGGCCTCTGTCGTGACGCGGACGAACGTGGGGGAGATATCACATTCCCGCTGCCAGAGGGGCGCGAGGCGAGCGTCGCTCATGGAGGGCGCGAAAATGGCGACGCGGTCGGCGTTGCGGGTGATCATGGGGACCAGGGAGGTGGCTTCTCCCGGGCGGAGCGACTGGAGGGATGTCGCGGGGCGCCAGTTTTCCAATGCCTGCACACGGTCGCCGACGGCGGGGCCGATGGCGGGGTGGCCGTTGCGCAACGAGATGGCCTGGCGGAGGGGTGCAAGGGCAGCGGCGATAGGCGCTGCATTGACCGTCGCCTCAGGCGCAGCGGCGGCGAGGCGTGTGAGCAGCATGAGCGCCGGCTCCTGGTCGGCCGGGCTTGTGGCGAACGTCATGAGCCCTGTCGCGAGGGTGGAGGCGTCGCCGGGGCGCGGCTCTCTGCCGATGCGGCGAGAGAGGATGGCGGACTCGATGCCACGGGCGAGGCATTCGCGCGCGAGCGCGGTGCGCTTTTCGCGCGTGGCGGCGTCGGCGGCGCGCGACCAGAGTGTGGGCGCGACGGCGGAGAGGGAGTATCGACGGGCCGCATCGCTGAGGGTGGTCGCGGAGGAGGCGGGGTCGAGCGACGCGAGGACTGCGGCGGCCTCGTCGTCGAACGTGCGGTAGGGTGCTGGGCCGGCGGTCAGGAGGATCTCCGCGATGTTGGCGGAGGCGATGGACGCGGCGGTGGCGCCGGCGTCGGTGGAGCCGGGGATGTCTAGGTCTGAGCCGGGGAGGGTGGAAAGCGTGCTGTCGGCGAGGACTTCCTGCAGGTCTTCCACCGCGGCGTCGTTCTGCTGGGCGAACGAGCGAAGGAAGGAGCGGTCAAAGAGAGCAAGGGCCCGCTGGCGCGGGGTCTCGGCGGCAAGGTTGAGGCGGTCGGCGAGGGTCGCGAGCAGGGCCGCATCCTTGACGGGGGGCAGCGGGAATTCCGCCTGGGCGGGCACGGGTACGCCGGGCATCAGCACCGGCCGGGACGCGGTGACGGAGGCGTGGAGCAGATCGAACAGGTCCTCGCGTGCCTTTTCGTTGGCCGGAGCGCCGGGCGCTTTGTTGATGAGTGCGAGCGCCTTGTCGGCGAGGGCCGGGGCGAGATCGGTCTTGTCCTGGCGGAGGGCAAGCTGAAGGTATGTGAGGACGGGCGCGGGATTGGACGGGTCCCTGGCGACCCTGGCCTCGAGGGTGGCCTTGGCCTTTTCCCACGAGAGGAACGTGTGCACACCCGCGTTGTCCGCGACCACGGCGTGTGCAATGGCGGGCTCGCCCGGGTTTGTGGCACCGGTGGGCACCACGATGTTGCCGGATCGCGGGAGTGCGTGGGCGCGGGACTGGTCCGGGTGGGAGGCATCGATCACCACAACCCCGGACGCTGTGGGGACGCACAGCGAATCGTCCATGGCGACCGCGCGCCCGGTGAACTGAACCGGGCGGTCAAACTTCGTGGTGCTGGCGGGCACGGGCGTGGCGTTGGCAAAGTCCGCGGTTGCGATGAAGGTAATGTCCGAGCGGGAAACGCACGCGAGCCGGTCGCGCACGAGCACGAGGTAGTTCGGCGAGTGCAGGTCGGCTCCGGTCCGTCGCGCGATGAGCTCTCCCGTGACACGGTTTACCTGGATGACGCTGTTGTCATTGGGTTCGACGAAGAAGAGTGAATCGCCCGAGATAATGGGCTTCTGGGCTTCGAACGAGGGGACCTCCTCGGGCATCGTGAGACCTTGGTTGGGGTCCAGTGTGCGCGGGCTGCCCGCGTGGCGCACCCAGAGCAGTTCACCGGTGGCGGCGTTGATGGCCGCGAGCACGCCCATGTCGTCGCCCCGGTACACGACGCCCTGGTAGAGGGTCGTGGCGTCGGGCCTGGACTGAGAGCGGCCCCAGATCTGCGATCCCACGCTCGCGATGAGGCGGTTCCAGCGTATCTGACCCGAGGTGAGGTCGACACCGACGAGGTACAGGGAGATGACTCGGCGCATGGTGCCGGGCTTGCGGACGCCCACGACCACGGTGTCTGCGTCGATCACGGGCGGGCCGCGGAGGACCCCTGTGTCGAGCGAGTCTTCGGCATCGCGCGGGTTGAGGGACCAGAGCAGGGCGCCGTCGGTGGCGCGGAGGGCGTGGACGCGGCCGTCGCCCTGGCGATCGCCGTTGACGGGGAGCCCTGTGATGGCGACGACGGTGTTGCGCGCAACGGCGGGTGCGGAGATGTCTTCCAGGAGGCGGCTTGCGCTGAAGGTGGGGAACTCACCGCGCGGGGGCACGGGGAGCGGGAGGACCTTGGCGGGCGTCGTACGCCAGAGCTGTGCGAGTGTGGCGGCGTCGAACGCGTAGACCGACTGGTCGTCGCAGATAAAGAGGGTTTCGTCGGCGAGCGTGGGGAAGACCCACGGTGCATCGGTATTGGTCTGCGCCCAGGGGCGGCGCTCTTCAGGCAGTGTCGCGAGCGCGACGGACTGGAGGGGCTGGCTCGAGAGTTGTTCCCAGGGCGGCGTGGGGAATGCGTCGAACGGACCTCGTCCCCTTGTGCGTTCGGCGAGCGGCGGCTGCACGGGCTTGACCGGCGGTGGGGCGGGTGCACCTGCCTTCGCGGCGAGAGCCGCGGCGAGCGCATCCATGTCGGACCGCGGCAGGTAGGCACGGAGCTGCTGTGCGATGTGGGCGGCGTCCACCGCGGCTTGGGCGGCGCAGTCGGGGTGCGTCAGGGCGCGTTCGAGCGTCAGTCGCGCGGCATCGAAGCGTGCGGCCTCAAGCTGGTCCTGCGCGGTGCGGAGCGCGGCCTCCAATCCCGCTGCGGTGAGGAAGCGGGTGGAGAGGACGTGGGCAGCGTCGCCCTCGTCGAGCGAGGCGCGGGCGATGGGCCCCTGTTCGGCACGGTACTTTTCGAGGAGGGGCGGCGACGCGAGCAGTGCTGCCTGCACAGTGTCACGGGTCGTACGGAAGAGGTCGTGGTCCAGCGGCGACTTCACCAGTTGGTCTGCTTCAGACTCGAGAATGTCCTGCAGGACACGGACGGCCTCGGTGAAGTTGCCGGCGTCGGCGAGCTCCTTGGCCCGAGCGATCGCGTCGGGCGCGGAAACCGCTTCATCCAGGAACGCACGGGCGACGGGAGGGGCCTTGGCCGCCGCCGGCGCCGCCGGGGGCGGGAGGACGGGCTGCGCAGGGAGGTTGGCCGTGAACAGCGTGCCGGCGATCAGCGACATCGCGCAGGTAGTTGGGAAGCTGGTGAGCGGCGTGGTCATGGCCCGGGGGGAGCGTACGGGGCGTCTGGGCGGGCGTATTCGCGCGCCCGCGCGACATCGGCCTGAGTGCGGGGCCGGTTCAGCGTTGGACGCGAGTCTGACGCCGAGAAGTGAGGGTGGGAGGTGGTTCTGGGGCGTGGCTCTACGGTCCATACGCGTCGGGCGAGCGCGTGGGTTGGCTAGATGGCGCCTCGCGCTGAAAAGCCTTGGTTCTGGTGCCGATGGCGGGGGGGATGTCGGACGGTACGGGAGCTCAGGTCGGGCCGGGGGGCGTGTCGCGCCGCGACGCGGCGCTGTCGGTGCTGGCGTCACCGCGGGTAAGGGGGCAACGCGTCGCGATCCTGCTGGTCGCGACGTGCGTGCTGGGCCTGTACGACCTGGCGCTCACGATACTGTTCTCGACGAGCGTGGGGATGGTGGAGATGAACCCGCTGGCACGCGTCATCATGCGTGTGTACGACTCGGCGTGGATGCTCGCGGCGTGGAAGCTGCTCACGATGGGGCTTTCTGCGTGGATCATCTGGAGGGTGCGGGAGCGCCGCATCGGGGAGTTCGCGGCGTGGACAGCGTTCCTGGTGCTGGTGTGGCTGTGCCTGCACTGGGTCGGGTTCATCGGCGAGGCCGCGGAGTTCGCAAGCGAGTACCACGTCCTGCAGACCGCGGACGAGCAGAGGTACGTGGTGATGGGGGCCGAGTGAGGGGGCCGCGTCAGGCCTGACGGTTGGGCGTCTTGCGGGCGCCCACTGTGCCGACCACACCGCTGGGCGTGTTGACCTGGAACTTGATCTCGGCGATGCGGGAATCAGAGAGGCCGCGGTCGTCACGCGTGATCTGCCAGAGGCTGGAGGTGGGCTCCACACCCACGATGCAGATGCCCAGTTTGTCTGCGAGCGCGATCATCTCGCTCTTCTCGAGCATGATGACGTCGCCCGCGGCGAGGGCGAGGCAGCCCGCGCCGGCGGCGTGGAGCGTGCGCACCGTGTTGATGCCCACGGTGGGGACGTCGCTGCGGCGGTCGTGCCCGAGGCGGGCCCCCTTGCAGAGCGTCCAGCCCTTCGCGCGGCAGAGACGTCCCGCGCGTTCGATCATGCGGTCGGTACCTTCCACGGCCTCGACCGCAATGGTGTCGAGCTCACGCACGGCGATGGACTGCCCGATGTCCAGGCGCAACGCGGCTGCGAGCACCGGCCAGGCGAACTCGATGTCGGACTTCTGCATGTCCGAGGGTTGGCGGCGTGTCATGACGCCAAGCTCGGCCATCTCGTCCGGGATGGGCGCGGTCGAGTCGAGCAGCTGGACGCCCCAGCGGTCGAGCTCCTCCGCGACAAATGTGAGCAGGGCGTGGGAACGCCGGTCCTTGCGGAGGTGGCGGTACCAACCGATGAGCGTGCGCGCATCGGGCACATTCTTGATGAGGCGGAGCGGGTCGTGCATCAAGCGTGCTTTGTCGACCTTGCCGACCATGATGGCGTGGTGCACACCCTGACGCGAGAGCTCACGGCCCCAAGAACCGACCCGCAGCACGCCCACCTCGCGGAAGGTGGTGCAGAGCATGGAGAAGTCGCGGTGGTACTGGCCCGAGAGGCCAAGCCCGTGTACGGGGTAGCCCGCAGCGCGGAGGTTCTTCGCGATGAGCATGGGCAGCCCGCCGCCGCCCGCGATAAGGCCGATGGACGTGCCCGTGGGCGGCAGGTCGGCCAGGATGGTGACCGGGCGGACCATGGCGTGATCGCGCGGCAGGTCGGGCCTGGACTTGGAGGCGGGGGGTTGGGACCGCAAAACGCTCATGAGCGGGTGAGGGAGCGTAGGAGAGTATCTACTAACTTGCCGAACAGGTTCGTTGAGGTGGTCGGATTGCAATGGCGTTATGGCACAGTGAACGCCCCGGATGGGTTTGCGTTTCAGATGAAGCGCGGCTGAAAGGGTACAAAGAGTGCCGGCAATACAAACCCCGGCACGAATGAACGAAGAGTTTCAAAAACATCGGCTGGACCCAGAGCGGACCAGCAAAGGGAGGGTAGGTCGAGTGTGAAACCGCTTCAACGCGGGATAACATCTTGTACGGATTGTGTTTGGTAATTGTGATCGGGGCGCGATGGTTCCCAACTTGGCGTTGAACACGCCGATAAGTGCAAGAAGATGAGCGGTAGAGACTCCAGTCCGGATGTGATGGAAGACGCTGGGAAGTCGGAGCGTCCCTACCTGATGGTCACTTTTCGTTGCCGGGGCGGCGCGTCGTATCAGCGGGTGTACCGGTCGAGGGACGGCAGCCGGTACGTTGCGCGTTGCGGGAAGTGCGGGAAGACGGTGAGGTTTGTGGTGGGCGCGGGCGGCACCGGAGCGAGGGTGTTTGTCGTGGAGTGCGGGTGAAGAGCTGTCGCATGGTGGCACGCGGCCCCCTGCGGTTCGCTATCCTGCGTTCATGGCAGGAGCCGCGTATCCAACGTGCAAGGCGACAGGGAAGTGCGCCGCGAGCGGGCGTGACTTTCAAGAAGGCGAGAAGTTCGTGGCGACGCTGACGGAGCAGCCGGTGGCTGGTTCGAACGCGACGGAGGTGGGGCGCGTCGATTTTTCGGTCGAGGCGTGGGCGGCGGGGTCACGGCCTGCGGCGCCGGCGCTGGTGCTTGGGTCATGGCGCACCGTGTACCACGCGGGCGAGCAGAAGAAGTCGCCTTTGATGGGCGATCAGGAAGTGCTCGACCTTTTTGAAGAACTGTCCCAGGCGACGGACGAGCGACAGGTACGTTTCCGGTACTTGCTTGCGTTGCTGCTTATCCGGCGTCGGCTGCTGCGGGTGATATCGACTAAGCGGACGGAAAGGGGCGTCGTGCTGACGGTGCTGCGTCGCGGCGAGGACGCGGGGCACGCAACCCCCGGCGAGGTCGTCGACCCCGGCCTGGACGAGGCGACGATCGCGGATGCGATCGAGCAGCTTGGATTGGTTGTGGAAGGGAAGTAGAGCAGCTGGGGCCGGTGAGGATGTTGGCGATGTTTGAATGCGGGGAGCGAACTTGAAGAAGTCTCTTTGCCAGGCGTTCACTTGCGGTCGCGTATGCATTTGTGCATGTGCGATGGTCGTTGCCGGTGCGGGGTGCGCGGGCCTGCCGCGCGGCGAGGAGCCGCCCAAGCCTGTGCGGGGAGCGTCTGATGTGGCGGCCATCGTGGAGGCGTACAACACGCGTGTGCGCGATCTTTCGGTGTTGCGTGCGCCGGTGACGATGGTCATCAATTCTCCCAAGGAGGGGGGCGGGCGGACGCGCGACCAGGTGGAGGGCACGCTGCAGTTCATGCTCCCAAGCAGTGTGGCGCTGCGTATTGACAAGGTGGGGCAGGCGCTGGCGTACCTCGGGAGCAACGACGCGCAGTACTGGTGGTTTGACCTGGGCGATCAGAAGCGGGCGTACGTGGGGGCGCACGCGATGGCGTCGATGGAGAAGGCGCGGCGATTCGGCCTGCCCGTGCACCCTTTGGACCTTGTCGAACTTGCCGGCGTGACGCCCCTGCCTAACGCGAGCCTGCTGACGCTCACGCGCAGCGCGACGGGCGAGGACATTGTGGACGTGCCGGGCCGATGGGCGACGCGCCGGCTGTACCTGGATGGGGCGCACGAGCCGGTCAGGATCGAGATAGTCGGTCGAGACGGTCGCGTCGCGGTTTCCTCCAGGCTTAGCCGGTACCAGGCGGTGGAAGTCGACGGCAATGTATTTACCAAGGCGCGGATCGCGGGGCAGGTGGAAATCTCCATTAGCGATGCTGACGTCAAGGCGTCTATCTCGATCGTCGAACCCAAGAACCCCGGGGGCAAGCTGCGGCTCAAAGCGTTTGACCTTTCCGCGATGCTCAGCTCGTACAACATCAAAGACGTCGTGGACATGGATGTTTCCCCGTCAGCCCAGCAGGCCGGCGTGGGGGGACGGTAACGTGCGTGGACGTTCGTGGGTGATTCTCGCGTGCGTTGTGCTCGGCGCGATCGTTCCGCGGAGCGCGCGGGCACAGTCGCTTCTTGGGGCAGGGACTGCGGAGTCGGGGGGCGCTGAGGCGTGCGGATGGGTTCTGGTACGTCAGCCTTCGCCGCCGAATGACCCCGAGAAGACGGACGACGCGCAGGTGCTGCTTGTGCCGCCGTTCGGCGTGGATGGCGCGCCTCGAACGCCCGGTGTATTCCGGGTTGTGCGGGCGTTGGAAAATTGGCCGGACGCGGTGAGCGCGCAGGAGAACCGATTGACGGTGGCGGTTCCGGGAGACCGCGCGCCGCTCGGCGGGTTGCCGGTCGCACCGGGACCGGTCGAGGTGCTCAGCCTGTGGGTGGAGTACGACGGCGGGCGGTGGATGACGGGGCCAGAGGGTGCGCTGGACTCATCGCCCGCGCTGCCGGCGGGGTGCCGGGTGTATGCGATGACTGCTACCCGGGCCGGCTTGATGGCGGTGGTGACCTCGGACGCATGGGCACGTGGGGCGTCGGTCCGGGTGCTGTTGCTCAGTATGGGGGCTTGGACGGAAGTCATGAGGCCTGGCGATGGAGCAGTGCTGGAGTTGGCGACGTCGGTCCGGCTCGTCTCCACGCCGGAGGGGGCGGTGCTGATTGCTGCGGGACCGACGCTGGAGGACGCCGTTGCGTGGGCGGCGGTCGTGACGCCCGGGATGAGAGCTAGCTCGGAAGAGGATGATGATCCAGATGCACCCAATCTGTCGCCCTCTAAGTTGACGCCCGCGAGGGTGCAGTGGTCGCCCCTACCGGCGTTGGTTGGGCCGGGGCGGGCGAAAGACCTTGTGGCGGCCGGCATTGGTGGGCAGGTCATAGTGGGGTGGGTTGGAGAGGATGGAACCACGCTGCAGGCTTCGGGAGGTGGAACGAACGCTGGCTGGCGGCAGCTGGCGAGGGTGCCGAGTGCGGAAGGGGATGTGGTGCTGGTGCCGCTGGCGTCGGAGGGGCGAGTCGCCGTTGTGTGGCACGGTTCCCAAGACACAGCCAAGGGGGCAAAGGCACCGGGGCTCAGGTTTGCGGAGGTTTCCGCCGCCACTGGGCGGGTTTTGGCCCAGGGAGAAGTTGAACTTGCGGGGCCCGCAACCCGGAGCGACTATCGCGCGGTCATGATCCTGCTGGCGTGGGTATCGGCGGTGGTCGCGTTGATCGTGCTTCGGCCTCGGGAAGATCGTGTGCTGTTGATGCCAGACGGGCTTGCGCTGGCGGAACCGGCTCAGCGGATGATCGCGGGCACCATCGACCTTGTGCTCTGCCTGGTCGCTGCTGGTTTCATCTTGGGGCGGGGGCCTTTGGAGGTTTTGACAACTTCGGCGACCGGGCTTCTGACTTCGACAGAGGGTCAGTGGCTTCTGGCCGGTACTGTGCTGCTCGGAGTGGCGACGGGGACCCTGTCCGAGTGGTTGACCGGCAGGAGCATCGGAAAGGCGCTGTGCGGGTGCGTCGTGGCGGATCTGTCACGCCCGGTGCCGGCAGGGGACGTGTTTGGGAGGGTTCGGTTTGGCCAGTCACTGATGCGGAATATCGTGAAGTGGTGCGTGCCGCCCGCGGGGCTGTTTGGCGTGCTTTCCGGGGCTGCAAGGCACCGGGGAGATGAATATGCCGGGGCGGGCGTGCTGAGCGCCGTCGAGGACGAGACTGAGGACGAGTAGCCGCGCAAAGTTGGCCTAAATCCGTCAACCCAGGTAGCCATTTCATCCGATAACGGATCCGGACGGCTCCGTGCTGTTCGTGCGCAGAAGTTGCACGGGCCGCCTTTGCCGATGGAGTCCACGGTGTTTTCATGAGCACGAAGAACGACAATCCCACTCCCGCGGTTGGCAGCGTGCCAGCCACGCTGCGCTGGGGTGACGTCTGGCAGGTGCCGCTCCTCGCGGGCTCAGCGGCGGTGCTGACGGCGGCGGTGGTCTGGTCGTTTGCCACGCGTCCCAAGCCGGACGTGCTTGGTGACTTTCGGGCTGCGCAACGGCAGATGGAGGCGCACCAGTATGCGGAAGCGTTGGACACGCTGAGTACGCGGGTGCTTCCGGTGTTGAGCGAGGGGGGGCTTTCGGCGGAGCAGGAGAAAGGCTTCTACCTCATGCGTGCTCGGGCGGTGTACCTGGGTCAGAAGGAGAAGGGCATCAGCCGGGAGGAGAACTTCAGGGCGGTCGCGGAGGAATACAAGCGGGCGGAGGACTTGGGGCAGGAACTCGAGCAGCAGGATCAGGCATACCTGGCGTGGTCGCTGCTCAAGACGGACGAACTGAACAAGGCGGCGCAACGGACGCTGACCCTGCCCACCGCCATGCATGACGACCGTGTGGAACTGCTGAAAGGACTCATTGAGGCGAGCCTGCAGTCCTCGCGCGGTGAGAACGGGCAGGTTCGGGCGCTGGACCTTCTGACGGAACTGACGAGGGACACTGGACTGACGAACGAGGACCGGTTGTGGGCGTTGTCCCGCCAGGCGCGGCTGATGGTGGCGCAGGGCTACTACGAGGACGCTGTCACGCGGATCCTGCGGACGATGCCGCGCATATCGAGCGAGGCTTCCCCCACGTTGCGTGGCGAGGTGCTGGTGACGCTCGCGGAGGCGTACATCGGTCAGGGGGACCTGGAGGCGGCGATCCAGCAGCTCCAGAACGCGGTGGAGGCGGTTGGAGAATCGCACGAGGTCGCGTCGCAGGCGTACACGCTTGCGGGGCAGGCGTTCCTGGAACTGGATCAGCTGGAGCAGGCGCAGGGAGCGTTCGAAAAGGTGCTGGACGAGTTCGGGTCTGGCGAGTGGCGTCAGGACGCGATGCTGGGGAACGCCGAGGTGCAGTCGCGTCTTGCGCGGCGCGAGGGAGACCACGAGGCGATCGAGCCGGCGGTGGAGTTGTACGAGGCGCTCGTCGCGGAGCTCACCGAGGGGCCCAAGGGTGGGCGTGTGAGCCCGGAGCGCGTGGGTGAGAGCCTGATGGCGCGGTACGAGGAGCAGTCCCAGGCGGGCGACTTCCGGACCGCGCTGCGGTTCATTTCGCTGGCGGAGCGTCTGTACACACCCGACGACGCCCCGGCGCCGATGCTCCTGGGACTGGCGAACGTGCGGAAGAAGCTCGCGGACGAGATGCTCGAGTCGCTCGGCAAGGGCGGCGCGATGAGCCTTGCGCAGGCGGATCCGGCGACGCAGCGGGAGGCGCGGGAACTACTGCTGGCGGCGGGAAGCTACTACGCGTCGCACGCGGGGCGCGTGGCGGTGCTCGATACCAACGCGTACGCACAGAGCCTGTGGAACGCGGCGGATGCGTACGACCGTGCGGGCGACACGGAAGAAGCGGTGCGTCAGTTCCAGCAGTTTGTGGGGGACTTCCCGAGCGACGCACGTCAGCCGGAGGCGAAGTACCGCCTGGGCGAGGCGTACCGCGCGCGGGGTGAGTACAAGCTGGCGGAGCAGGTTTTCAGCGACCTTGTCTCGGAGGGATCCAAGGCGGGGCTGTTCGCGGACCAGAGCCACGTGCCTCTTGCGCAGACGCTTCTCGCGGACGACGACAAGTCCAACGACGAGCAGGCTGAGAACCTGCTGCGTGAAGTGCTGTCGGGGCGGTTGGGTGGCACGGGCAGCCCGGCGTATCGGCGGGCGCTGCTGGAGCTGGGGGACCTGTGCTACCGGACGGAGCGGTACGAGCAGGCGGTGGAGCGGTACGAGGAATTCCTGGACCGCGAGAGCATCGATACGAAGAAGCAGCGCGACCGGGCGTTGGACCTGGGCGAGTCGGTGAGCGTCGCCGGGGTGCGGTTCAAGCTGGCGGACGCGTACCGGTTGTCGTCGCGGAATATCGACAAGTCGCTTCGTGGCGCGATGCCCGAGGCCGAGGCGCGGGAGATGGAGCGGGTCAGCAAGGAACGACTGGCGAAGGCGGCGGAGTACTACGACCAGTGCGCCGCTGGTCTGGATGTCCAGGAGCACCGCACCGAGCTAGAAGACCTTTACCTGCGGAACGCGTTGTTTTACATCGCGGACTGCGCATTTGACCTCAAGGACTATGACACCGCGGTGCAGCGGTACGAGGCGGCGCGCGAGCGCTACCCGCGCGACCCGGCGGCGCTTGTGGCGATGACGCAGGTGGTCTCGGCCTATATGGAGCAGGGCCTCCTGCAGAAGGCGGAGGTCGCGAACACGAAGGCGAAGAAGTTCTACGAGTCGCTGCCCGAGAGCGTGTGGGATGATCCGATGCTGCCGATGTCCCGGAGGGAGTGGGAACGGTGGTTGGACGCTCAGGGCAAGCTCGCGACGGCGGTGGCGCAGGAGAACGAGGGGGGCTAGCGGAACGGACCTTGGGAGCGGACTACGCCCGGCAGGACGCCGGGCAATACAAGGGCTACGGATGGCCGCAGGAAGCAGCGACATGTTCAGCGAGAGCAAGGCCGGCGCGGGAGGCGCGTGGTCCTGCACGTTTGCCGCGCTGCTGGGCGAGCAATGGGAGTTGCTCCGCGGGCTGGACGGGCTGAGCCGGCGTCAGCGGGAATTGATCGCGGGGGATTCGCCGGACGAACTGCTTGCGCTGATGGAAGAGCGTCAGGAGATCGTGGACCGGCTGGAGGCGATCACCGCGAAACTGGAGCCCATGCAGACGCGTTGGCGCGAGGGGCACGCGGAGGTGGTTGCATTGTTGAGGCAGGAGATCGAAGGCCGCCTGCGGGACCTCGCGTCTCTCGCCCGTGAAATCGCGGCGCGCGATGCGCAGGACCAGCGGCTGCTTGCGGAACGCAAGCGGGGAATCGCGGAGGAACTCGCCTCCATGGCGGGGAGTCAGCGCGCAATGCATGCGTACGCGGGCGGTCCGCGCGGCGCGGGTGGGGCGGTGTTCCAGGATCGGGAGGCGTAACGCGGTGAGTGCTGTTGCCGCACAACCCAGGTCCCTCGACGGCGCGGCACCCGCTGCGGCGGCGCGTGCTGCGCTGACACCCAACGACCTTGCGGAGTTGCTCGCATCCTTCAATGAAGTGACTGCGCGGCTGCAGGCCTCGCATGAGCAATTGCGGGGCGAGGTGGCCCGGCTTTCGACGGAACTGCGTGAGGCGAACGAGCAGGTGGAACGTTCGAGGCGGCTGGCGGCGTTGGGGGAAATGGCCGCGGGCATCGCGCACGAGGTGCGGAATCCTCTAGGGTCCATCCGCCTGTACGCGCGGATGCTGGAGGAGGACCTCGCGGGTCAGCCTTCCCAAGCGGGGTTGGCCACGAAGATCTCGGGTGCGACGCGCGTGGTTGAAGCGATCGTGGGGGACGTGCTGAGTTTCGCCCGGGAGTTTCGCCTGCGGCCTCAGGAAGTTTCCGCGCATGAGCTTCTGGAAAAGAGCCTCGAACTGTGCCGTCATGACGGCGTGCCGGGGTGGCGTGCGGTGGAGGTGATTCTGCCGAGCGCGGGCGACGTGCCGGTGTCGTGCGATCCTTCGCTGCTGCAGCAGGTGCTTGTCAACCTCATCCGCAATGCGTTTGAAGCGATGGCGGAGGAGCCTGCCGGGCCGTACAGGCTGGAACTGTCGGCGGTGCGGGCGCGGCTGGCCGTGAAGTCGGGCGAGCGAGCCCGGCGGGAGTCCTCAGTGGTGCTCCGCGTGCGGGACACGGGGCCCGGGGTTCTGCCCGAGGTGGTGGAGCGGATGTTCAACCCGTTCTTCACGACGCGGGGGCAGGGAACGGGGCTGGGGCTGGCGATCGTGCACCGGATCATCGACGCCCACGGGGGGCGGGTCATCGTGCGGAATAACAGCGAATGTTCGGACGCGCCGGCGGGCTTTGCCCGCGGCGCGTGCGTGGAGGTTGTCCTGCCCGCGCTTGGAGCGCGGGCCGGCGGTGGGGACACGCCGGAGATCGGCTTGCCCCAGGTTGGCAGGTTGCGGAGCAAGAGTCCTTCAGCAGAACCCGGCTTCATGGAAGGGGCCGGCTTGGAGACCAAGGCATGAAGACCGTCCTCATCGTGGATGACAAGGAAATGATGCGTGACAGCGTGGGCACCACCCTGGAGCGGGCGGGCTTCCGGGTCGTGGTGGTGGCGGACGGCGAGGCCGCGCTGCACGCCGTCGCGCAGTCGCGACCGGACGCGGTGGTGACGGACATGCGGATGCCAAAGATGACGGGGATCGAGTTGCTGGAGAAGCTGCGCGCCATCCACCAGTCCTGGCTGCCGGACTACATGAGCCATGGCGCCTGATCCAGACGTTCCATCTTTGTTCTTGCAGAGCCAACCCGGTTATGGTAGTAGTTTTCGGATAACGGCTTGGAAGATTGAGATGGAAAACATTGTTCTCGAGCATCTTCGGCACATCCGCGGAGCGGTCGACACCATTCAAGGTGACGTGCGCCAGCTGAATCTGAGAATGACCAATCTGGAGCGGTCGTACGGCCTCACGCAAATTTCAGAGGCTGGGCAAAACGTCGAGATCGAACGGCTCAAGGAACGCCTGGACCGCGTCGAGCGGCGGCTCAATTTGCGCGATTAATGGCGGCAGCTACAGCGCCTTGAAAACAGCAGGGTAAACCTGTGATAGTGGGGATGACATCCCTTCCGAGAGGCCCCTGCCCCCATGCCGATGGACGCCAAGGAAATCGAGAGCCTGATCAAGGCGCGCATGCCTAACGCCGACGTGAGCATTCGCGACCTCGCCGGAGACGGCGACCACTATGCCGCGCATGTCGTCTCGCCAGAGTTCAAGGGCAAGAGCCGGCTGCAGCAGCACAAAATGGTCTACGAGGCCCTGGAAGGCCGCATGGGTGGGGTTCTGCACGCGCTCGCGCTGACGACATCCGCCCCCAAGGAGTAGCGATCGGCGCCGCCTCTCCTCGCTGTTTGGCCGCGCGGCTTGCCGCCACCGGATTGACAGACGTGGGGGCCTGCCCCCATTTAACCGACGTGCGTCACCGGCGGAACCGGTGTCAAAGCCGATCGCAACGCTTGCGGTCGCGCACATCAAGACAACGCAAGGGATACGCTCCATGAGCACGCAAGGGAACGAGCAGGCCGTCCAGGACTGGATCCGCAAGGCTGTCGCCAACAACGATGTCGTGCTCTTCATGAAGGGCACGAAGTCCATGCCGCAGTGCGGCTTCTCGCATCAGGTCTCGCAGATCCTGAACCACCTCGGCGTCGACTATCGCGACGTGAACGTCCTCGACGACATGGGCATCCGCGAAGGCATCAAGCAGTTCTCGAACTGGCCCACCATTCCGCAGCTCTACATCAAGGGCGAGTTCGTCGGTGGCTGCGACATCGTCCGCGAGATGTTCCAGGAAGGCGAGCTGCAGCAGATGCTCGCCGACAAGGGCATTGCGCACGAGACGGCGACGGCCTGAGCCAGCACTCCCCCTCCGGATATCTCCGGAAATGACACAATCCCGCCGCCTCCTCCGCTAGGATGGGGCGGCTTTCTTTTTCCGGGGTAGGGACGAAGCGCCCATGACGCTTGGCGGCCGACGTTTTCTGCTCACCTTGGCGATCGTCGCCGCAGCCGTCTGCCTCGCCCTCGGCGTGAGCCTGCCCATCATCAAGCTCACCAAGTTCGTGTTCTTCACCTACGAGCACTCGCTGATCTCGACCGTGAGCGCGCTCATCAAGTCCGGGCAGACTTTTCTCGGCCTGACAGTTGCCCTGTTCTCGATCGTGCTGCCGGTGTTGAAGCTACTGTACCTGCTGCTGCTGTCGACGCTGCCCAAAACCGAACTCGCCCGCCTGCGGTTCGACTGAGGCAACGAACGGCGGGCTAACGCGAAACTCCCAGATATATGTGGTATCATAGCAGATACACTGATCGTGCAACGCCTAAAGGCAGCCACTACTCTGTCGTCATCACAGCCCGTAATAGTCCCGCGGTCGCCGACGAAAATGACCGCTCAAAACTGTTCACATGCTTAACTACAGGGCAATCAGCGGATTCGAATCGCACCAGACATCGACGCAAATGCCTTCCAGCTCTCCTCGAAATTCTGCTGCGGGATAATGCCAAAACCGCTCGAACCGTTCCAAAATGGGCGCCTCTAGCCCGAAATTCCACAACCCGATGTCATCTTTTCGCCATCGTAGCGTCCGGACGAGTCGGGATCGTCGCCGCCTCCATCCGGATGGGCAAGAATCCGCCGACGATGATCGGCTCCGACGGCCTGCCGCACGATGCATGGCCGCATCCGCGGCTGTGGGGGACCTTCCCGCGCGTGCTCGGTCACTATGCGCGCGTGCGCGGTCTGTTCTCGCTGGAGATCGCCGTGCACAAGATGACCGGGCTCACCGCGCATCGCTTCGGGCTCGCCGATCGCGGCGTGCTCGCGGTGGGTCGTCCCGCCGACGTGACCGTGTTCGATCCGCAGGCAGTGCATGACCGCGCCACGTTCGAGGCGCCGACGACGCCCGCGGCGGGCATCGATCTCGTGCTGGTGAACGGCGTGGCGGTGTGGC
>CALLYM010000285.1 GCA_937858155.1 uncultured Phycisphaerales bacterium
CGGCCGGGTTGTAGTACATCGCGTTGACGGTGAAATCGCGCCGCGCGGCGTCGTCGTGCCCCACGCATCTTCCCACGGCGGAGAACACGCAGCACCCCAGGGCGAGGCCGCCCCCCACGCCGAGACCAAGCCCGCCGCGCCGGCTGGACATTGACCGCCCATCGGGCCCGGCGCTGGCTGCGCAGCAAGTGAAGCAGGTGGCACGAATGCAGCACGAGGCCATCAAGGCGAATGCGAAAGAACGCGTCCGCTGGGGCGTGGCCGCGGTGCTCTGCTTTGTCTGCATGCTGGGCTCGGGTTGGGAAATGGCCCGACGCATCACCGCGTTCCACCAGAACAACAAGCGAGAGGTGTTCGCCTTCCGGCGGATCTCCAACCGTGAGTTCTCTTTCAAGGGCCGCCTTGTCCGACTTGACGACGACCGCTCCGACGTTCGTCAGCCGGCTTTGGTGGTGCATTACGGCGATGCGACAGAGCGCATTCCGATGTCCGTGCCGCCCGAGCCGGACAGTCCACGCTGGAAACTCCCCGATCTGCTACCCCACGAAGACTGGTTACGAGTTTTGCTGATGGCACCACGGGAGGGGATGTCGTTCGAAGAGTGGCAGCGCGACATCGATTCCGACAAACTCGAAACTCGGCTGATTTTGGCCACTCGCACCCCGCGTCCCGGGAGCGACCCAGCAACCTGGGGGAGCGTCTGGAAGAAAGACTGGGTATTCGACTTTTACGAATTGATGCCAGACGGGTCCATATTCCGCCACGACAGGCTGAAGTACCCAACCACGCGCGGAGTACAGGAGCCCAAGCCCGGAGAACTGCACGAAAACACGTGGCAGTTCCAGGCGGCACTTCAGACAATGCCGCAGGCAGGGAAGATTGGTCCCACACACAACTTCTTCGGCAATGCCATCGCAGCGGCGGGCTGGACGCTGCCCGCGAGCTCGTTTTCCGGCCTCGCGGGCACCCTAGCGACAGTCTTTGCCTTTGCGCCCCGGCGTCGAGCCCGAGGTTCCTGGAGAGACCCCGCACCGAACAATGCATCCGGTGGAAACGATTAGTCATGACTAACATATAACCGACAGGCTGTGCGTGCAGCCTGCGTCAATGGAGACCTCCGGTTATGATCGCTGTTTGACCGCCGGGCAGAAACGGGAAACGTCGATCGGGGAAGATGCCTCACTTGGGTGAGGACGCACATGATGCCGACTCAAGCCTCTAATCCGGTGAGCAGCGCCAACGCGGGCTCGGCACGCGCGGGGGGTTCTGGACTGGCTGGGGACGCCAAGCACGTCGTACTGACAGGTGCGGAAGGGGTGCCGGTCCAAGCGGGGGTGGTGGACGTCGGCACGGGGACACCGGTGGTTTTCCTACACGGGCTGGTGGGGTTGAATGACCATTGGGAGGGGGTTGCGGCGGGCGTCCAGCACCGCTGCCGGTGCATCATGCTGGAACTGCCGCTGCTGGACCTGACTGGTGAGGATTGCTCCATTCAGGGAGCGACCGAGCTTACCGCGAGGTTTCTCCGGTCGTACCTGCCAGCGGAGTCCGCGGTGCTCGTGGGCAACTCTTTCGGCGGGCACGTGGCCACCAAGCTTGCCATTGAACACCCGTCGTTGGTGCGAGGGCTTGTGCTCGCGGGCGCAAGTGGGCTCATTGAAAAGTCCATGGTGAGCGACGTGCAGATCAAGCCAAGCCGGGAGTGGCTGGAGCGCAAGATCGGCGAGTTGTTCTTTGACAAGTCGAAGATGAATCAGGCGGATGTGGACCGGGCGTTCAAGGAACTTTCCGACCGCGACCACGCCCGGGCAATGGTGCGGCTGTCGCGGACCGCTCGCCGCAACCACCTGGGAGACCAGATTCATCTGATCGCCGCACCGACGCTCATCATCTGGGGCAAACAGGACATCGTGACGCCGCCCGAGGCGTGCGACCAATTCCACAGGAAGATTCGGGACAGCCGGGTGGTGTGGATCGAGAACTGCGGGCATGCGCCGATGATCGAAGCGGACGGCGTGTTCGCACGGTCCTTGAACGACTTCCTGGACGGGCTGAAGTAGCGGGCGATCCGCGATGGCGTGCACCGAGCAGGCATGAGCACACGGAGCATCAGCTTTTCGCCCGCGTACCGCTGGACGAGCCTGGTGGGGGCTGGTCTGCGCGGGTACCTCACTGGCCGCATCTCGCTGCTGAGTAACGAGCGGCACTGGCGAGAGAACAGTGCCGGCGTCCAGCTCGCGCAGCTGCGGAATCTTCTGAAGTCCGCGTCGGGCACCCGGTTCGGGAAGGCCCACGGCTTCTCGCGGCTTGCCGACCTCGAGCAGAAGGACCTGCTGGCGGCCTACCGCGCGGAGGTGCCGATCGGCGACTGGCACGCATTCCAACAGGACATCCAGGGCATGAGGGAAGGCGGCGAGGCGGACGTGCTCTGGCACGGCCTCGTGCAAGACTTCGCGCAGACATCAGGGACGACTGCGGGCGACAAGTTCATCCCTGTGAGCCGGGAGATGCTCCGCAGCAACTTTCTCGCATCGCTTGACATCTTCGCGAACCTGCACCGCTTTGGTGTCAGCCTTCCCCGGATGCTCGCAGGGAAGAGCCTGTTCCTGGGAGGGTCCACCGCTCTGACGCCTAACGAGCACGGCGTGCGAACCGGCGACCTTTCAGCACTTGTCACGCCGCTCATCCGCTGGCCCCTGAGCGAAATCTACCTCCCTGGCCCGGAAGTCGCGCTTATGAGCCACTGGCCGAGCAAGATCGACGCCATGGCGCAACGCTGCCTTGATGAAGACGTCCGCATGGTGAGCGGCATGTGCTCGTGGGCGCTTGTGCTCTTTGAGCGTGTTCTGGCGATGGCGCGTGAGAAGGGCAGGAAGGCCGACGTCATCACAGATGTTTGGCCCAACTTCAAGGTCCTCGTGCACGGAGGCGTCAAGTACGCACCGTTCGACCCGCGCGTGCGCCAGGTCTACTCGGGCAGGCCAGACGGGGAGGACATCCCCTGCCGCCTCGAGCTGTACCCAGCCAGCGAGGGGTTCGTCGCGATCCAGGATCGTTTGGGAGACCCGGGGCTGCGTCTGCTCACCGACATCGGGAACTTTATTGAGTTTGTGCCGCTGGAAGAGATCGGCAGCACTTCTCCCAATGCGTGCGCGTGCTGGGAAGTGGAAAAGGGTCAGAAGTACGTGGTGGTGCTCTCGACATGCGCGGGGTTGTGGCGGTACGTGCTGGGAGATGTCGTCGAGTTTGACACCGTGCCCGACAAACCGCTTTACCTTGGGGGCGGCGGGGGAGAAGGACCCGCGCGGATGCGGATCGTCGGGCGTCACCGGCACTTCATCAACGCGTTCGGGGAAAACCTGATCGTTGAGAACATCGAGAATGGCGTTGCCGATGCCAGCCGCGCAACCGGCGTGATGGTGGGGGAGTTCACTGCCGGTCCGGTCTACCCGGGTGAAGGGCGGCGTGCCGGGCTGGAATTGGTGCTGGAAGTTTCAGGGATGGATGCGTCACAGGTGGGGGCGTTCCGCGAGGCATTCGACGCGTCGCTCAAACGCACATGCGTGGATTACGGCATCAAGCGCACGGACGGACTCGGCATGGTGGAGCCCACGATCACGCCGGTCCCGATGGGCACTTTCCACCGTTGGCTCGAGAGCAAGGGCAAACTGGGCGGGCAGCATAAGTGCCCCAGGTGTGCGAATGGGCGAGAAGTTCTGGAGGCGGTCAAGGCAGCGGGCGGTGCGTAACGCTTGGACTGGGGTGGACACCTAACCGTGGTGCACGGGCGGGAAAGGGCGATCATGAAGCAGGAAAAGCTTGTTGTTGAGGTCAAGGGCCCCGGGGTGGTGGTGGGGGCCGCACGAGCGCTGCTTTCGCAGTGCGTGTCGTTCGTGGGCGATGTGCCCGAGGCGGTCTACACCGCCGAGAGCCAGGTCATGCCAGGCGGCACGGTGGGGAAGCACCTGCGCCACGTGGTGGACCATTACCAGGCGATCCTGCGCGGGCGGCGCCACGCGGCAACCATTGATTACGACCACCGCGAGCGCGACGTACCGATGGAAACCTGCCGCGACACCGCGCACCGCACGCTGGCCGGCGTTGCGGAAGAGCTCTCCACGCTCACCGAGCGGGACATGCACGCGCCGGTCCGCATCCGGGTGATGATCGCGGGCGACGGCACGGAGACCGAGTTGGGATCCACGCTCGCGCGTGAGCTGGCCTTTGCCACGCACCATGGCGTCCATCATCAGGCGATGATGCGGGCCATCGCGGGTGAGTTTGGCGTCGAAGCTAGTTCCGAATTCGGCAAGGCGCCGTCCACCATCCACCACGAGGTGTCCAAAGCTGTGGACGGGGGCAGGGCTTCCGGTCTGGGCGGGCGGTAGTGTGCACTCTCTCGATCATCCCAATCACGGACGGCCGGCGTCATGTCGGCCTCCGCGTGGTGATCAACCGTGACGAATCGGCGTCTCGCGAGCGTGCGGTAGCGCCGAGATGGCACGACGTGCCCGGTACTCGGGCGGTGTGGCCCATCGACCCGGTGGGGGGCGGCACCTGGGTCGCGGGGTCTGAGCGCGGAGTCGTGTTCGCCCTGCTCAATCGGAACATGCAGCCTGGACCGGATTTGCCATCCGGTCTCGTCTCGCGAGGAACGATCATCCCGGCAATAGCCCACGCCACCGGCGTGCAGCATGGCGTCGCTCTGCTGCGGGCGATGAACACGTCACAATTCGCTCCGTTCCGTCTGGTGATCGCCGCGGTCGAAGACGGCGTGGCAGTTGCATCGGTGTGCTCGTGGGATCGGCGGGTGCTTGCCATGCAGGACGCGGGCGTGCCGCTCTGTCTGGCATCGAGCGGGCTTGGCGACTGCGTTGCACAGGCCAGGCTGCCGCTCTTTGAGAGCATGGTGCGGGGCCACGCGACGCCCGAGGCGCAGGACGTGTTCCATGTTCACCAATGGCCTCACAAGCCTGAGGCGAGCGTCATGATGCGCCGGCCCGGCTACCGCACTGTGTCGGTGACCACATTGGAGGTGGCCGATGGAAGCGTGCGGGCGGAGTATCGAGACATTCTGTAAGACTCCGCATCCGGGCGCTACTTTGGCGCCTCCGCGGCTTTCGCGCGGATGGCGTCTCTTTCCGCGGGCAGCAGCGGCCGCAGCAGGAGGCAGGAGCCGTTGTTCCACACCCGGCGCGCGACCGTGGCCTTCTCGATCCATGGCTTGAGGTTCGTGGGTGTCAATCGCTGGTCGAGAAATCCGGATCTGTCGTAGCGTGCGACCTCGCTCAGGTTGAAGAGGACAAAGTCGTATCCCTCCTTGCGCAGCGTCGCCGAGACTGCGTCCGGGTCCGCCGCGGACGCGGCCACGATGCGGGCCAACGGGTTCTCATCCCATGTCGTCGCGTACGTCGGTGGGTTTCGGAAGTAGAGCGGGGAAACATCGCCCACGAGCAGGACGCGGGTTTCCGGTTTCAGCGAAGTGTTGATCCACTGGTGCGGCAGGAGTGTTTCTTCGATCGCAGGCGTGCCACGGGAAAAGATCTGTCCTGTGCGCTCCGAGGCACCCACCGTCACGCCGTAGAGCGGGATGGACCCGCCTTTGTTGGTCACGTTCTGCTGCGCGAGCGTGTTGTACGAGAAGAACGCCTGCGCGCCCATCAGGATGACCGCTGCTCCGCTGCGGTGGTTGTGTGCGTCGATGAGCGCCACGCACAGGGCCACGAGCGCTGCGCACGCGGGCAGGAGCGGCAGAAGAAAACGTGACTGGATGTGCGTCGTGAACAGCCAGAGCGCAAGCTGCATGGCAAGTGCTGCGAGCAGCAGCAGTGTTGCCCCTCGGGCGACCCTCGGCAAGCCGTGCCATCGCGGCAGAATACCTATCACGGAGAGGCCCACGATGGGGAAGAGCCAGCCCCATTGAGGGTGCATGAGCCCCCTGTGGACCAGGGTCTTGGGGTCGCCAGGGTCGGGTGTCGGGAGCACGGTGAGACGCAGGCGCTCCATGAGCGGCCCGGAGAAAAAGTGCGAGGATGCGAAGCGTGTGACTTGCTCACTTGTCCAGTGCCCGGTGCCGCCGGAAGCATTGTGGAACATCCCTGCCGCGAATGGGAACACGGGGTTGCCGGAATCCAGGGCGTTGCGGACCATCCACGGCGCCAGCATGAGCAGACCGATGGCAGCTCCGACCACGGCGGGCTTCAGGATGTGCTTGCGCGGCGTGATCGCCAGGAGCGCGACTCCCGTGGGCACGCCAAGGAAGAGAATCGCCGTGAGCTTTGCTCCGCACGCAGCGCCCACCAGCAATGCGCACAGACTCCAGCGGGACATCGGCGCCAGATCGATCACCAGCACCGTCACGACTCCGGCGGTCATCAGCAGCAGAGTCATCTCGTTGTACGCGAGGGTGCCGGTGACGAGCGTCCACGGGGTCCATGCAACCAGACCGGCGGCCAGCGCACCGGCAAGGCTTGCGGCAAGGCGGGGTTCTTCCAGACGAGTCGATCCTGAGGCCTGAATCCTTTCGGCCAGGCGCGTCATGGCACGGCCCAGCGCGAGCGACGCGAGCATGCCGACAAACGTGTGCAGGAGTTGGGCCGCGATAAGGCCCTGGCCTTCGCGCGCCACAAACCCCACGCCCCAGTCGGCGTCGGTACCAGCACGGAGTGGGAACGAGAGCAGCGTGCAGTGCAGGAACGCGGACTCCATGTACGAGGGCAGGTACGAGTACACGTTGTGGTGGAGCGGCTGGATGCGTCCCGTCGCGAGCCATTCCTGCGGGAGCTGCAGGTGGTACGACATCGCGTCAAAGCCGCCAAACTCGCTTCCCCAGAGCCAGCCGGGAGTGGAGCACGCGCACGCGAGCATGAGGCCAAAGGCTGGTGCGACGGCGAACCACCAGCGGCTGGGCGCGGGCGCGGCCTTGGCCTCTTCCCACCATGCCGAGAGGGGTTTGAGTGAGAGTCCGCACCCGATCACGATGGGCAGCCATGCGACGTACGGGCCCTTTGTGCCACCCAAGAGGCCAACCCAGCCAAGCAGGTGCGTCAGCGTGAGCATGAACGCCAGCCCTACGCACAGCGCCAGGGTGCGCGAGCCTGCGTAGGTCAGTCGGCGGCTTGCGGCGAACCCGAACCCCATGCACGCGATGAGGTAGACCGCTGGCATCCATGCGCAGGTCGCGAGCTTGAACGCCAGTGCGACAACGCCACCAATTGGGTTTCCTGCCGCCAGCGCGGTCCACACGAACGCGCTGGCGACGCACGCTGCGGCAAAGAGCAGAGGAAATCGGGGCACGGAAAGTCGTCCGGGGGGGGCAGGATCCATCCAGGGCTTATCGGCAAAGTCGGGCGTGGGGCTGGCAAGTCTTGGGGTTCTGGAAAGCCCGTGCCGTGGGAAGGGTTTGCTCGACTATGATGGGGCAGCAGGGTGTAGCTCAGCTTGGTAGAGCGTGTGGTTTGGGTCCACAAGGCCGCAGGTTCGAATCCTGTCACCCTGACTTTTTGCGAGATCAAGCCCTTCGGCGAGCACGTCGAAGGGCTTTCTCGTTGTGGGGACAAGATTAACGCAACGTTTTGCCCGTTCAAGCGAGGGGGCGAAAACGCTCGGAATTCCGCCATCGAAGCCCGACTATTGAAGGGATTTGAAGTTTGGGCACTAATTGCTATCTGTTGGGGCCCAATCAGTATCTGAGCACCTGCTGCTGAACCGAATCAGAGTCGAGCGGCAGAACCAACTCGGTGCTGTAACCAATCAGGTGTAAGGTGTTCTACCGAGCTTGGGGCGGTGAGATGGGCGACGCCGATCTGGCAAAAACCGATCAGTCATTTTTGGATCCTGAGTGCGCGACTCGTTGATCGCACGATCCAGCTGATCGTGCCCAGCCCGATCACCGCAAACGTCAAGAAGATCACGAAGCCGGCGACCGTTCCAACACGCTCATGCCGAGCGAAGATCGCCTCGGAGCCGATGACCGAGAGCCGGGCGGTTTCGCGGCTCATCAAGATTCCAAGCCAGAACAGAGCCGCGCCGCCAGAGGCCAGACTGAGCAGGGCCTTGCCGACCGGCTTGCCTGAGAGCGCAGGCAGCCAACCTGCCAGTTGGAGCAGAAAGCCGAATCCCGCGATGGCCATGCCGATGCGGATGCCGATTTCCGATGCCGGGGCACCGGCCGCGGGCAGCACGCCGCGGATCACAGGCCACGCAGCGGCGGCGGCGACGATCACGGAGATAATCGCGAGCCACGCGAGCGGACGGGTCGCCCGCTTGGCCGACTCCACTGCAACGCCCGAGGCACCCGCGCGGAGTTGCCACGCGAGCAGAAAGCACGCCGTCGGCAGCGAGGAGGCGATCCAGAACCCCAGCCGCGGTAGGATCGCCGGGTCTTTGTAGACCATCGCCTGGGCCTCGTACTGCGCGGGCCACGCGGCACGATTGAGCGATAGCAGGTGGTTCTCGACCCACGACCAGCCGACGAAGAGGATGCACGCCGTGACAAGCATCGCGACGATACCTTGCAGGGCGGTCTTGCCCTCGATGCGGTGGGCTTTGAGAAGGTAGAGCAGGTAGAAGGCGACGATGAGCACTGGCAGGATCGCCATCCATCGGTGGAACGACAGCAAGTTGGCGGTGTAGAACTCCTGCTGGTAAAGAATCTGGACGAACAGGAGCGGCGCAATGCCCGCGGTGATCGCTGCCGACAGTGCAAACGGCATCCAGTCCTTGAGGATGGTGGTGACCGCCGACCAGTCGGAGGGCTTGGCCTTGCTGCCGAGCATTCCGCGAAACCCGGCGATGCCGAGCATGATCGAGCCCGCGAGCACATAGGACATGAACACGATGTGCAGCAGCAGCGTGACGACGTAGAGAACGGCGTACCACGCGGTCGGAACAGGCAGGTTGAACGGGAATATCTGGTCCATAGATTCCTTCGGTGGGCGTGCCAGTCAGCGTCCGCCGCCGGGAATGTTCATTGCGGAGACCTCCGGACGTCGAGGGCCTGCGGTCGCCGGCGCGGTTCCGGCTTCGTCGAGCCAAGCCCTGATCTGTCCGAACACACGCTCATCGCGGCTCTCCAGCCACGTCGCGGGGCGCTTGGCGGTCTCCCATTTGATGTACTGCACGAGACCTTCCAGTTCTTGCGGCGTGCCCGCGAACGGCGGCATGAAGCCCTTGGTCCACTGGAGCTTGGCGATATTCAGCCGTTGCTGGTCCGTCTCCCAGTTGCCGATGAGATGGGTCAGGCCGTTGACGCCAGACACGGTGTGGCACACGGCGCACTGGTTGCGGAATGTGAGTGCGCCGAGCTGGAGTTGGGGGTTGGGAATTGAGGCCGCATCGCGGAGCGGGAACGGATCGCCAGTCGTGCAGCCGACTTCGCGGAGGTAAGCCACTTGCTCGGGCGCAATGGAGTTGCTGTAGAGCACAGTGCGGATGGTGTAGGGCTTGCGGACCCCCTCGCGGACGAACTCGCCGCCCGCCGAGGCTCCGAAGGCCAGGGCCAGAAGCAGTGTCGCCGTCGCCCCGTTGATGTAGAGCTTCTGCCGCCAGAGGCCGACGACGATGTACCCGCCGATAAGCACGCTCGCGCCCACGGCGATGTTCATGAACAGCGTCATGGCGATGCTGCCGCCCATCACCCAGGCCCGGCTGTCGTCGGGCATCGCGGCCAGGAACCAGAGGCCAAAGAGCGGCATGAGGACGATGGGAAGCATGAACCGGGCGGTGCGGTTGATGAGCCGCGTGCGGTCCTCGCGCGAGAGCGCGGGCATGGTGTTGACGATCACCGCCGCGACCAGCCCCGCGATGACCATGCAGGCGATGGTGCGGTAGAAGAGGCTGGGCCAGAACGTGGGGTTGAAGAACCCCTGCCAGATGTTCCCCGACTTCACCCATTCGCCGGGCGTGAGTTGCCAGGAGAGGATGCCGTTGATCCAGAAGAGCGAGCCCAACCCTGCGATGCTGTAGGTGATCAGGAGCGTCAGCCGCGTGCGGTCGGAGAGGATCTTGCTGTAGCGGTAGAAGGCGTACCCCGCGACGACCTCGACCCAGAAGAAGATCCACTCGGTCGCCCAGACCCAGTGGAAGACATCGACCATCTTCCCGATGGTGCCCGGCGAGATCTGGATGCTGGTGAACCACATCGCCACGCCGGTGACCGCGCCGGTGACGAACGAGACGAGCACGAGGTACTTGAAGTAGGAGTCGAGCACGGTCCGGGCCGCCGGCTCCTTGCCCTTCATGGCCAGCCACTGGAAGTAGGCCATCAGCATCCCGCCGCCGATGGCGAACTGCGCGAGGAAGACGTGAAAGATCCCCAGCCCGCCGATGACCATGCCCTTCATGGCCGGGCCGAAGTCGTTAATCGGGTAGGAGATCAAACCCGAAACTACAGGATCGGTCATAGGAACCCTCATCAACGCGCGTAGCCAACCGACGGGTCGCACCAGCCAACAAGACGGTAGCGGCCAAGTCATAGAGGCGGGCTTGGCCTTGTGGGTTCCCGGCTCAATGTGGAGCGTTCCAACTCCTACACTGCACTCGTGAGAAGTCCTTTTCCCAAGCTCCGAACTGCGAAACAGGCCCCCGTGACGACGCTGTCGTGTGCGGGGCCGCGTGCGATGGAACCCGCAGCAACGGCGATCCCGCAACTGGTTGAACTCCACGGGCCCCGCCTCTACAGCCTTGCCTCTCGCTTGTGCGGCAACGCATCAGATGCCGAGGACATGGTTCAGGAGGTCTTCCTTCAGGCTCATCGCAAATGGCACACGTTCAAAGGGGATGCCAACCCCGGAACGTGGCTCTACGCCATCGCGGCCCACTCATGCAAAGCCCGGTTGCGGCGCAAGGGGGGCATCGACAAGCGGATGCCCGCGGTGTCGCAGCTCATGCCGTGGCATGAGACCAGGAACATCGAGCTGGATGGAGTGGCGGGTAGCGGGTTGAATGGTGATGGACACGGGCCGGTGACGAGCGCGATCGAACGTGAATCGGCCCTAGCGGTGCACCAGGCGATCCTGACGCTGCCAGAGAACTTCCGCGTGCCGCTGGTGCTGAAAGAGATGCTGGAGTTGTCGATCGACGATGTCGCCAAGGCGCTGCACATCAAGCCCGAGACGGTCAAGACGCGCGTGCATCGGGCCCGGCTGCTTTTGCGAAAGGCGATCGTGGACCGGCGCGGCGTCCCGAAGCGCGCCGCGACAGCCCCGACCTACGAGAAGCAGGTCTGCCTGGACCTGCTCAAGGCCAAGCTCGATGCGATGGACAAGGGGAGAGGATTCCCGATCGGGCAGGGGATCGTGTGCGAGCGCTGCCAGGCGGTGTTTGCTGAACTCGACCTGGCTCAGAACACGTGCGCACGGCTCGCCGATGGGAAGATGCCTGCCCGGGTGCGAACGGCGATCCTCAAGGCCATTCGTGAGGCGGAGCGTGGGACAGACGAGCGAGCGAACTAACGCGCAGCCGTCTGCGGCACCGCAACCCACAATCAGCCGCGGGTACCGCGCTCCTTGAAGCCCGCGGCTTGACGTTTCGGGTACTTGCTGGCGAGAGATCACTTTGACGAAGTGCTGCACGTCGAGAGCTTGAAGGGCATGTAGAGCGGGCACATGCCCATCGCGGCGGTGCCGAGCATGATGACGCCGACCACGGCGGCGACGATCCCCCACAGTGAACCGGCCATTACTCCCAGTGTGGTGAACGCGAGCACGAGGGCGACAATCCCGATGAGGCCGCGAAATACGCGATCTACTGAACCGACATTCTTGCAGAGAGCCATAGGCGTGTACTCCAAAAAGTGCCCGCTGTCGGGCGAGTGCGAAAAGAGAGCCGGCTAGGCGGTGACCGGACGCCGCTCGCGACGTTCAAGCCAGGTGAACAGGGCAACGGCGACAATCGCCAGCCCGACGATGAACCACCAAGGCGACGCATGGGTCGCATCGGCAAACGTGATCTTGCCGAGCTTGCCGATTGGTTCGACGGTGCGAGCTAGGAGTGGATACACCTCCGCATACACGGCGGCCCCGACGAGGGCTCCAACGATGCCGACGATCGCGTCGCGCGAACCCTGGCCGACTGCCGCGAGGGCAGTGCCGGGGCAGTAGCCCAAGAGCACCATGCCCACACCGAAGATCAGCCCGCCACCCGCGTTCATCGCGAGTTCCGCGCCTTTGACGCTCAGGCCCTTGATCATGCCGAGCTGGAGCATCGCATAGATGCCGATGGCTCCGACGACGATCGCGGTGAGCATGGTCTTGAGGACGGTGAAGTCCTTGAAGCGGAACTGGTTGACGATGACGTTGTACCGCGTCACGCCGCCCTTCTGGAGCAGGAACCCGAACACGAGGCCGGTGATCGCGCCGAGCAGGAGCGTTTTGGGATCAGCGAAGAAGTGCTCAAACACGGGACACCTCCGACGTTGCGAGTTTGCCGAACGAACCTGTGCCAAAGAGCGCCACGGCGGTCAAGATGCCGCTGATGAACATGCTGATGAAGAAGGTCCAGCTCGACACGGCGAGCTGTAGCCCGCCGGAGATGCCGTGACCGCTCGTGCAACCGCCCGCCATTCGTGCCCCGAAGATGAGGATGAAGCCACCGATGAACGCGGCGGCGTACCGCTTGGCGACCGACGGTCCGAACCGCTCGGCCCAGACGGTTGGGACACGCTCCTTGCGGAAGGTGCCGCCGAGCCAGGCTGCCAGGAATGCACCGGCGACAAGCGCAAAGTCGAGGGCCATCTGCCAGTCAAAGATCGGCTTGAAGCCACCGGCCTTGGCCCCGTACTCCTTGAGGTAATAGGCGTTGCTCGCCGCATGGTCGGGAGCGATCGCACAGACGCCCGATCCGGCCGCACCCACAAACGAGGTGCTGGTGCCCAGTGCCTTCTCCATGAAGTAGAATGTGCACCAGCTCAGCCCCCCGATGCCGATGCCGACGATGTAAGGGGACCATTGCGGTTTGCGAAGGTATCCGAGCATGAGACGTCTCCATCGAGCCTCAGATGATGAGAACTCGTCGTCACCTTTGAGGCTTCCGGGGGTTCCGAGGTTCCCAAGGCAGCGCAGAACGGTGCGAACGAGCCCGGCTCCCTGCTCCCCGGCACAGAGTGTGCCCGGTGGATCAGGAACCTTTGGGGGCATGGCTGCCTCAAAGGCCATGTCAACGTCTTACTCCGTGGAGAAGTTCTCGTGAGCACGACCATCAAGCACGTCCGTCTGCCCCGCTGGCTCACCGTCTCGTCGGTGCTGTTGGTGTTCACTCTGGGGGTCGTGGTGCTCATGATGTGGCTCGTTGGTGCGTTCAAGCCCAAGATCGCGCACGAGGGAACGCTCGCTGATCCCGCTCGCACCATCGGTACTGGGCGCGTCGTTGAGGTCGTCGCACGCACGTTGCCACTTGAGGAAACCGCGGTGGGTGCGATCCAGCCGGTGCACCGGGTGGAGATCGCGTCCAGGCTGCTGGCTAAAGCGATTGAGGTGAACGTCATCGCGGGTCAGCATGTGGTCAAGGGAGAGGTGCTCGTGCGTCTCGAAGAGACCGACCTGAATGCTCGCCGAGCCCAAGCCGAGTCGGCGGTGGCCCAGGCCCAGGCGGCGCTTGACCAGGCACGGATCGAGGAATCACGCCTGCGGAACGCGTTCGAGAAGAACGCTGTCGCAGGCATCGAGATGGACCGGGCGGTAAACGCTCTCAAGGGAGCGGAAGCCAACCTTGCACGCACCAAGCAGTCGCTGACGGAGACTCAGACGGTCATGGAGTACGCCACGATCCGCAGCCCGATCGATGGCGCCGTCGTCGACAAGCGGGTCAACACCGGCGACACCGTGTCTCCCGGGCAGGTTGTCGTCACTGTGCTCGACCCGAAGCGCATGCAGATGGTGGCCAGCGTGCGGGAGTCGTTATCTCGCTACCTCACGGTGGGCGGGCAAGTGTCGGTCAAGGTTGACGCCCTCGACCACGCCTGCTCCGGCACGGTGAGCGAGATTGTCCCAGAGGCAGAGTCCGCCAGCCGCACCTTCCAGGTCAAGGTGACTGGGCCGTGCCCCGAGGGTGTGTACTCCGGGATGTTCGGGCGGCTGTCGATCCCCGTCGGCGAAGAAACTGTCCTCCTGATCCCGAAAGAGGCCGTGCACACCGTCGGGCAGGTCGAATGCGTTGATGTGGCCGCGGAGGGTGTGCGTCAGCGTCGAGCCGTGCGGCTGGGTAGGACCATCGACGGGCAGGTCGAGGTGCTGTCTGGCCTCGTCGCCGGCGAGAAGATCGTGGTGGATGGTGTGACGGGAGGGCGCTGAGCCATGAGCGATACCTCTACTACGCACGACTCAACGCACACGGTCGCCGAACATGCGCGCGGCGGTTGGATCAACGGGATCGTCAAGACCTTCCTGCATTCCAATCTCTCGCTCATCTTGCTGGTCATCTCGGTGGCGGTTGGTGCCGCAGCGCTGCTCATCACTCCGCGAGAGGAGGACCCGCAGATTGTTGTCCCGCTGGCCGACATCTACGTGAACGCTCCGGGGCTGTCCTCGCAAGAGGTCGAACGCCTCGTTACCACGCCGCTGGAGCGCATCCTCTACCAGATCGATGGCGTCGAGTACGTCTACTCGATGTCGCGGACCGATTCGGCGATCGTGACCGTGCGGTTCTACGTTGGTGAGGACAGAGAGCGGTCGCTGGTCCGCTTGTTCAAGAAGCTTGAGGAGAGCAAGGATCTGGTGCCGCCAGGCGTCGCCAGTTGGGTCATGAAGCCCGTGGAGATTGACGACGTGCCCGTCGCCACACTCACACTGCGCGGCCGGGATGGAGTGGCAGCGAAGGTGGATGAGTACACCATGCGGCGTGTCGCTGAAGAGACGGCCGCTCGCCTCGCGACGGTCGAGGACACCTCCCGCGTAACCATCTCCGGCGGCCTGCCACGCACCCTGACTGTGTACGTGGACCGTGAGGCCATTGCAGGACGTGGGCTCTCGCTGCTCGATGTTCAGCGAGCGGTCGAAGCCTCGAACATGAACCAGCCCTCGGGGGTCATCGAACGCAACGACGGTGCAATCAACGTGCGGGCTGGCTCGGTTGTCCGCGACGGCAAGGACCTTGGGAATCTGGTGGTGGGCGTGTCGAAGGGCAGTCCCGTCTTCCTGCGTGAGGTCGCCCGGATCGAGGACGGGCCCGCGGAACGCTCGACCTACGTTCGCCACGGGTGGGGGCCCGGACGGGGCTTTGAGGCACACCAGCACGCGGCCGGTACTTTGGTGGGAGAGGCAGAGCATTCGAAAGCAGCCGCAGCGAACCCTTCCAACAGCGTTCCAGCGGTCACGATCGCCATCGCCAAGAAGAAGGGTACGAATGCGGTTCACGTGGCTGAGGCAGTGATCAGAGAAGCCGAGCGACTCAAGTCCGAGGTGGTCCCCGACGGCATGGACCTCGTCGTGACTCGCAACAGTGGGCTGACCGCCGACGAGAAGGTCTCAGAACTCGTCGAGGGACTCTGGGTCGCCATCCTCATCGTCGTCGCCCTGTTGACCATTGGTCTCGGATGGCGAGAGGCGCTGGTGGTTGCTGTCGCGGTCCCGGTCGTCTTCGGCCTCACGCTCGCGGTCAACATGCTCGCGGGGTACACGATCAATCGGGTCACCCTCTTCGCGCTCATTCTGTCGCTCGGTTTGCTCGTGGACGACCCGATCGTGGACGTGGAGAACATCGCCCGTCACTTCGGCCTCCGCAAGAAGGCGACACGTGCCATCACGCTTGAAGCCGTCAGCGAGATCCGCCCGCCGCTCATCGCTGCGACGCTCGCGGTGATCGCCAGCTTCCTGCCGCTGTTCTTCATCACCGGCATGATGGGCCCGTACATGCGGCCAATGGCGCTCAATGTCCCGGTAACGATGGTCATGTCGATGGTCGTCGCCTTCACGATCACCCCGTGGCTGGCGTTCCACTTGCTCAAGAAGCGGCCTTGGTCGACCGGGGGCGGGCACGGTTCCGCCGCCGACTCGCACGACGAGTTCGCCAGTGCCCGCGTCAGCATCCAGTACCGCGTGCTGCGGCCGCTGCTTCAGCCGCTGCTCAAGTCACGGGCGAAGGCGTGGATGTTCCTCGCCGTCGTGGCAGTGCTCACCGGCGCCGCCGCGATGCTTGCCGCGTTCCGCCAGGTGCCGCTCAAGATGCTCCCGTTCGATAACAAGGCGGAGATCCTCCTGCTCGTGAACGCCGACGAGGGCACGACGCTGGAACGCACGGATGCGGTGGTCCGCGATCTCGAAGCCGCCGTCACACGCATCCCCGAAGTGACCGACTTCACGTCCTACGTCGGTTCACCGTCGCCCATCGACTTCAACGGTCTGGTCCGGCACTACTACCTCCGCACGATGTCGCATCAAGCCGAAATCCGCGTCAACCTCGTCGGCAAGAAGTCCCGCCAGGATGCGAGCCACACGCTGGGTCTGCGGGAACGCGACGCGCTCGCGGCCATCGCCGCCAAGGCTGGGATGCGCCTCAAGGTTGTCGAACTTCCGCCGGGGCCGCCCGTCATCGACACGATCGCCGCGGAGGTGTACGGCCGCGACGACCTCGCGTACTCGGGCATTTGCGATGCCGCGGAACTGGTCAGCCGTCGCCTCGCGGCCGAGCCGGGCGTGGTTGAACCAGACGACACCGTCGAAGCGAAGCACCGTGAGCTGGTCTTTCTTCCCGACCAGGAGAAGGCCGCCCTCAACGGGGTCAGCATCTCGGAGATCGCCGCGACCGTGCGGGCCGCGATCACCGGAGCCGATGTCGGCGTGGCTCATGCTCCGAGCGAGCGGCAGCCCCTGTCGATCATTGCCCGCCTGCCGCGTGCCGACCGTTCCAGCGCCGCCGACCTGTCTCGCATTCAAGTCCGAGGGCAATCAGGCCCAGGCAGCAGGCTTGTATCGCTCGCGGAACTCGGCCGGTGGGAGGAACGAAGCGCCGAACAGACCATCTACCACAAGAACCTCCAACGCGTGGCCTATGTCTTCGCGGAGACCGCCGGACGTCCTCCAGCAGACGTCATCGTCGATGTCATGGCCGACCATTCCACCGCAACGCCCGCACAGACGGGCAGCATCACCAGGTCACCCGGCGGGTGGCTCGACACATCCGCCCCGCGCGTGCTAGCGGGCCGCTCGCACCTCATCCGTGGCGGCGGCATCCCGTGGAACACCGCCGACGGCACCAAGGTCGTCTGGTCCGGCGAGGGCGAGTGGAAGATCACGCTGGATGTCTTCCGCGACCTCGGGCTCGCCTTCGCCGCGGCGCTTGTGATGATCTATGTCCTGCTGGTCGCCCAGACTGGCTCGTTCATGATCCCCGCCGTGGTCATGCTCGCCATCCCGCTCACGATGGTGGGCATCATGCCCGGCTTCTGGCTTCTCGGGCTGCTCACCGGCAAGACCGTTGGTGGCTACGGGGACCCGGTCTTCTTCACCGCCACCGCGATGATCGGCATGATCGCCCTCTCGGGCATCGTCACGCGGCAGTCCATCATCCTGGTCGACTTCATCCACCACTCGCTCAAACGCGGCCGCCCATTCATGGACGCCGTCATCGAGGCGGGAGCGGTGCGACTGCGGCCCATCCTGCTCGTGGTCGCCGCCGCGATGCTCTCAGCGATCCCCATCACCATTGACCCGATCTTCTCCGGCCTGGCTTGGGCGCTGATTTTCGGGCTCATCGCTTCCACAGGCTTCACGCTGTTCGTGATCCCGCTGGTGTACTGGATGCTCTACAAGAACGTGCCGGGTCACGGGATCAGCATCACCGAGGAGGAGTGAACCTGGGCAATACACGACTCGTTCGTCCGTTGTGCCTAATACCGACAACCAGATGACCTCCGGACCCCGGGCGCGCGTTCTTCGGCGTAGGGGTCACTCACTCGGGTTCGCGTCATCGCAACAAGGAGATTCCGTATGACTCGCACCATCGCAGCGTTGATGCTGGCGTCGGTGGCCACATTCGTTGGCACCGGCTGTGCCACGAACAGGACTCCATGCACCTCCTGCGCCTGCGTCGCGCCGGCAGGTGCGGCGACCGCCGTAAACACCAAGACAGCGGATGCACTCCGTGAGACGCTTATGGATGAACGCCGTGCTCAGGCGTTCTACACCAGCGTGATGGCCAAGCACGGGCAGGTCCGACCCTTCTCGAACATCGTCCACGCCGAGGAGCGGCATGCCGCGGTGGTCGAGACCCTGATGACGCGCCACGGCGTCGCGATACCCACCGACACGCCGAGCAACCTCCCGGCGGTGCCGGGCACTCTGCCCGAGTGCAATCGCATGGCCGCACAGCTTGAACGCGACAACATCGCGATGTACGACCGCCTGCTCACGGACGTGACCGAGCCGGACATCCGTGCCGCCTTCGAGAACCTCCGCGACGCCTCCAAAAACAATCACCTGCCCGCCTTCGAACGGTGGTCCGCGAACTCCGGACCCACGGCAACGGGACAGGTCGTCGGTTATGGCTACGGCAATGGCCGGGGCCAAGGACGCGGCCGCGGGGCGGCCAATGACTGCGACGGCTTCTGCAACGGACCTTGCGTGTCGCTCCAGTAGGTGACGAACACACTGACGGACGGCCACACGCCCGTCGGGCTGAGGCAACCGTTCTCGAAAGCGACCTCGAACGGGGCAGCCCGTTCGGGGTCGTCTTGTCTCGGGAATTGCACGGTCAACGGCGAGGCTTCGCGTAGACGGCGAACGGAGGGACTCGATTGTGTACTTCGATTCTTCGGGAACCCGACCGGCGCGGGCAGCCTCCAAGATGATGTCCACAGTCACACTCACCCCGCTTGGAGACGCACCATGACGACCGCCGCAATGAATCGAACAACCGTGAAGCCATCAGTCTCGCCCGACGTCTACGCCGACGCTCCTCACAGCAAGACGGTGATGCGCCAGACGCAGGCACTGATCGGCGTGACGCTCCTCGCCGGCGTCGCCGCCGCGTACTTCGTCAGCATGGCATGGGTCGTGGTGCCGATGGTGATCGGGCTCGGGCTCGTGTTCGCAGGAGCCAGCGGGATGTGTCCGATGGCCTCTCTGATCGCCCGCATGCCCTGGAACCACGCGGCCGAAACCAAGCACCACGCTTCGTCCGGCGGCTGCTGCGGCGGCCGGTGCGGTTGATCAGTTGACCGCGTCCTGAACGCTCGATGGCCGTTTGTCTCCCCACCATCTCCGAAGGAGTAACTCTTGATTCCCAACGCCCCTGAGTTTTTTGAGCAGTGGCCCAGCGTTAACGGCGCGATGAAAGCCCGATCGCCCGAGATCGGCAAGGCGTTCGGCCAGATGTTCCAAGCCCTGATGAAGGCCGGTGCCCTCACCGTCAAGCAGAAGGAACTCATCGCCCTGGGCATCGGTGTGGCTGTCCGATGCGAGCCGTGCATCTACCTGCACGTTGAGAAGTCGCTCCATGCGGGCGCGACATCCGCCCAGATCATGGAAGCCGCGGGAGTTGCCGTCATGATGGGCGGCGGGCCGGTCTCCACTTACGCCCCCGTGGTCGCCGCGGCCCTCGACCACTTCGAGAAGCAACCCCAAGCGTGAATGCGAGCCAGCCCTTCGCATCCAGGAGCCTCACCATGAAACGCACACCGTCTCAAGCTCCGCTGCATCCCACCGCTGAAACCTTCGACGAAGAGGTGCTCCAGTCCGATGTGCCGGTGCTCGTTGATTTCTGGGCACCGTGGTGCCCGCCGTGCATGATGCTCAAGCCTGAACTCGAGCGGCTTGCCTTGGACTTGGGCGGCAGGGCGAAGATCGCGTTGGTCAACGTCGACGAGGAGCCAGAACTGGCTGGCATGTTCGACGTGAGCAGCATCCCGGCGCTCATGATCGTTAAGAAGGGTCGCCGGGTCGACGCGTGGACCGGCTACGCACCCCGCGCCGCCATGCTGGTCCGAATCGAGAAGCACCTGGACAAGCTAAGACGATGAGGTTTCAGCCGCGATTGACTGCGTCCGACGCGAGCAAGCGCCGAGAGCTGGCGCAAATCAGCCTTCGTGGCCTGTCGGCCTCGCGGGTAGCTCAATACTCAGAAACCGCCTTGGCGCTCAACAAACGGCATATCCGCGGCTCCCACCCACTAACGCCTGCCAAGAAAAGTTCTATTGGCGTACTGTCACCCTGATTCTTGCGTTCGACGCTTGGTGTCGTAGAGTGAAACACCGTGGGCGCAAAGACCTGGATGTTGGTGTACGCAGATCAGGACGCTCGCGCGGCGCTCGCGGCCGCGCCACAACTCGACCGCGACCGCACGCTCCGACTCGCGCGAACGCTTTTCCCAGGGGAGACATTGAAGCCTTTGGGCGACGGAACGCTAAGCGACACATGCCCGCCGGATAACGAAATCGACATCGGGTGCTTCCCGGGTGCATCTGTAGTTGCTGCCAAGGAGTTTGGCATCTACCGGCCGTCGACGCTGGAGCGCCGCCTTATCGAGGCGGGTGGGCGCGGAACAGTGACTCTGCATGCGATGCACAGCGTGGTGGACTGGTTTGCATTTGCGTGTTGGTCGGACGGCAAGCTCGTGCGATCGCTGAGCCTTTCGCCTGACTCTGGGATCATCGAAGACATCGGCGCCAAGTTGCCTTTCGAGCAGCCCTATTGGGCGGGCGAGCATCCGACGGTAGACCCGGAGGAAGATGACGAGTATCCGCTCCCATTTCATCCGCTGGATTTGGGAGAAGCCGCGCTCAATACGTTCTTCGGCTATCAGCTTGAGGGCGCGTTGATGTCAACCCTGTTTGATCCCGACTCTATTTCCCTGATGCGGTTTACCCGCTCACGCTCTCGATGGCGATTCTGGCGATGAACTCGCTCGCGGTGTGCGAGAGTACCCAAACGCCCGCCAAGAAAAGTTCTATTGGCGTACTGTCACCCTGATTTACAGCGGGAGTTTTGCGCCACACGCCTTGCCGCGCGGCGACTCCCAACTCTTGTAACACCCTCGACAAGGTTTGTTTATGGGCATACCCGCGCACTCGTGGATTCCGGCCGTGGCTCTGGAAGGGCGCCTGGTTCGTCTTGAACTGCTTGAGGCGCGGCACGCACCGGACCTGCTGGCGGCGTTCGATGCGGAGCTCTTCCGGCACATGGTCGGGGCCGCTCCCGAAATGACGCTCGCGGGGTTCGAGCGCGACATCGAGCGGATGCGGGCATTCCCGTCGGACATTCCGTACGCGATCGTGCTAAGGTCGACGGGACGGGCGATCGGGCGGACGGCGTTTCGGGAGGTTTCGCCGCTGAGACGCGGCCTGGAGATCGGCCGAACATGGATCGGACGGGCCTGGCATGCCAAAGGCGTGAACCCTGAAGCGAAGTACCTGATGTTGCGCCATCCCTTCGAGGACGCTTCGCCGCCCGCACATCGCGTCGCGTTCTGGACGAATGTGACCAATCAGCACAGCCAGGGCGCCATGGCAAAGCTGGGGGCGACGCGTGAGGGCGTATTGAGGCGGTTCGCGGCGGATCCGCAGCGGCCGGAGATGATCCCCAAGGACATCGTCGTCTATAGCATCATCGCCGAGGAATGGCCGAGGGTGAAGGCGGGGCTTGAGGCTCGAATCGCGGGAGTTGCATAGAGGCACTGCCTCGCCACATGTTGCGGCCGAGCAACGTGTATTCACGAGATCTAGATCAGCCGCCCCGACTTCCCGGTTTCACGTCCAGCAAAGCCCGGATTCCAGCCTCCCAGCCCTGAGTTCCCTGTACAAAGAGCTCAACTGGCGTTTTGTCACCCTGATTCGCGGGCACAGCTGTCGAAGAGACCTAAATCGTTCGTCATGGCCGCGATGAAATCAAGTCTCCGGCCGAGAGCGTCGGCACCAGTTGCTCCCTGAACAACGCGAAGATATCGCTGCCCTCGGGCAGCGCGATATCGCCCCGGAAAACCAACGCCAGCATGGGCCTTGCGTCAAGCGTGAATTCGGGCCGCAGCGTGCCGTCGCCCTTCACTAAGCGATCGTGAAAGGACACCACGGATTCGCCATCGCGCCGGATGAACTCGGTAACGGAGCCCCCCGCACGATCACGCGTCGGCACCGTGAGGCGCCATGCAACAGGGCCAGGTCGTACATCGAGGGCCGCAGGCCCGACGCAAAGTATGAGATCAGTTCAGGACAGACTCGCGAGAGGGTCGCGCTCGAGGTGGCCACGTTGTTCATGGCAAGCTGCCCGTTAGACTTGCTTCGTACGGCTGGAAACTCGCCTTTTCTTCGCTGCATTCGCTGGCGCGGTTGGCTTCGGGGATGATGGTTTCTTCACCCCGCTCGCCGTTCCCTTCACCACTTTGCCGCTCGGCGCCTTCCCGATCCGGGCCAGCATCGCGGCGTGGTCGTCGAGGTACTTCTTCATCGGCATGCGACGCATCGCTTCGCCGATCAGGTCCAACGAGAGTTCCTCCAGTTTCTTGAACCGCAGGCAGCAGCCGGCCCCGCTGACTTCCAGGTAGTTCTTTCTTCCAGTCGCCTTCCACGCTTTGTCGAACCACTCACGCTCGGGCTTGTTGTGCAGCAGCATCAGCATGTAAACGACCATGTCGTTCTTCTGCGACGACAGCCCCATGTACATGAGCGGGAGCTTTGGGTTCGTGTGGTGGCCGTGCGGCCAGACGCTGTGCGGCACGCAGTATGCGACCACGCCGTAGAGCATGCACTCCTGGAAGTTCTTGCCCAGGTTGTCGAGGATGAACGAACGAACGGTGGAAATGGCCGTGCGACGGTCTTCCGGGAGAGTGGTGAGGTATTGGTCCGCGGTGGTGGCGTTGGACTTCATGCGGAAGGGTAGGGAAAGGCGGCGTGCAGGTGCTTGAACCGAGCTATCGCCGGCATGGAAACGATGAGTGTACTGTCGCTCTGCCCCTTGCGGAATTATCCTCATTTCCATTCGCCTGCATGAAGATCGCCGGAGAACTTGATTGCCCACTCCAACCCCCACGGATGTTGTGCAAGCCCAAGTTGACGCGTACAACGCTCACGACGCCGCCGCGA
>CALLYM010000286.1 GCA_937858155.1 uncultured Phycisphaerales bacterium
GGGGCTCAACCGGGCGGCGAGGGTCACGCAGTCGCTCCGCGGGGTGCGGGGGCCGGTGGTGGCCCGGCTGTCGGCGGCGCTCGCGGACCTTTCGACCTTGCGGGTGGTGTTCGACGCGACACCCAGCCCCACGCTGGCCACCAACGCGTCGGGCGCGGTCGTCGCGTGCAACCGGGCGGTGGAATCCCTCACGGGCAAACGCGCGGGGGCGATCCTGGGCCGCACGCTCGACCAGCTTTTCACCCACGCGGACATCCTCCGGCTGCATGAGGGCGCGCACAAGGGGCAGAGCGGCGCGGGCGAGGTACGGATCATCGCCGACGGCGTGCCCCGCATCTTCCAGGTGCTGTGCGCGCCGGTGCGGCTGTCGGCTGTCGAGAGCGGCGTGCGCGGCGGGCATACCGGCGTGATCCTGACCATGCGCGACGTCACCGACCTGGCCCAGGCCGTGCATCTCAAGACGGACTTTGTCGCCAACGCGAGCCACGAGCTGCGCACGCCGCTCTCCACCATCCGCATGAGCGCCGAGACGCTGGACGACGGCGCGTGGGAAGACGATGGGATGCGGTCCCGACTCACGCAGGTCATCCGCACGAATGTGCAGCGCCTGCAGGACCTGGTGGAGGACCTGCTGGACCTTTCCCGACTCGAGTCACCGGAGGCACCCGTAACCCTGGAAGATGTCGAGATCGCGGGCGTCGCGGAGACAATCGTGTCCGACTTCCAGCAGGTCTGCGCCGAGCGCCGGCTGCTACTTACCTTTGAAGAGGATGGGCGCTTGCCGCGCCTGCACACCGACCGCAAGCTGTTCACGCTGATCCTGAAGAACCTCGTTGACAACGCCACCAAGTTCGCCGACGAGGGCACGACGGTGCGCATCGTGGCGGACACCCCGCCCGAGACGCCGGGGGTTGCCCGGTTCCGGGTCATCGACCGGGGGCTTGGCATCCCGCTGGACCAGCAGCCGCGGATCTTCGAGCGGTTCTACCAGGTCGACCCCAGCCGCAACGGGTTTACTACCCGGCGCGGGACGGGTCTTGGGCTTGCGATCGTGAAGCACGCCGTCAAGTCGCTGGACGGCAGCGTGCGTGTCGAAAGCGTGTGGAGGCAGGGCACGACCATGATCGTGGAGCTGCCCCTGCGGGCAGCACGGCAGGAAGCACCTGCGCAGCCGGTCGGTGAGCGGCCCACTCCGCCCGCGCCTTGAGGGAGTGCGTCTCGTAGAATCCCCGCCGGAAGTTCTCCGACGCGCATGCCCTCCACACCCATCCACTCCCAACGCGTGCTTGTGACCGGCGGCGCGGGCTTCATCGGCTCGCATCTGACGGACCTTCTGCTGAGCGCGGGGCACCGCGTGGTCGTGGTGGACGACCTCTCCACCGGGCGGCGGACCAACCTTCCCGCTGCCCACCCGCTCCTGACCGTCGTCCATGACTCGCTGGAACACGCCCTCGCAACCACCCTGCGCAACGAGCACTTCGACGCCATCCACCACCTTGCTGCCGCCGTGGGCGTCCGCCTCGTCGTGGACGACCCCATCCGCAGCATCAATACCAATATACATGCGGCGGGCGCACTTCTGGAGTACGCCGTCACTCACGGGCCCGCGGGCGCGCCGGCCCCCACCCTCATCGCCTCGAGTTCCGAGGTCTATGGCAAGGCGGCCAAGAGCCCCTTCAGCGAAGAGGACGACGTGGTGTATGGCCCCACGCACGTGGCCAGGTGGTCGTACGCCTGCAGCAAGGCGATCGATGAATACCTCGCGCTGGCCTACCACCGTCAGCACGGTCTGCCCGTCGTCGTTGCGCGGTTCTTCAATACCGTGGGCCCCCGCCAGGTCGGGGACTATGGCATGGTGCTTCCGCGGTTTGTCGCGTCCGCGCTCGCGGGGCGGCCGTTGGAGGTCCACGGCGATGGCAACCAGTCGCGCTGTTTTTGCGATGTGCGGGATGTGTCCGGCATCCTGCCAAAGTTGCTCGCCACCCCCACGTGTTATGGGCGGGTGTTCAACATCGGTACGGACCGGGATATCACAATCCGCGAACTCGCGGATATGGTTCTGCGTGTGACTGGGTCGTCATCGGGCGTGCGGATCGTCCCCTACGCGGAGGCGTACACCTCAGGGTTTGAGGACCTCCGTCAGCGCCGTCCGGACCTGGGCAGGATCAGGCAAGCCGTCGGGTTTTGCCCAACGATCCCGCTCGAAGCGACGATTCAGGATGTCGCCGTGTGGCTTCGCGGGCGCGTCTCATAAAGCGCCGCACACGATCGACTCGGGAGACCCGGAAGGGAACAGTGGGCGGCCTGCTCAACATCCTCGCGACCGTCACGACCGGCGACAACCCCCTGGTGGTCCCCGGCGCTCCCGATGCTGTCGCTTCCGCGGCACGCGGCGACACGCGCATCGGCATCTTTGAGGGGTACGCGGGCGTGCTCATGGTCGCGTTCGTGGTCACGCTCATCGCCACGCCCATCATGCGGCGCCTGGCCATCCTGAACGGCGTCATCGACCGCCCCAGCGACCCGCGCAAAGTCCACAAGGTGCCCGTCGCGTACCTCGGGGGTGTTGCCGTCTACTTAGGCATGATGGCCGGCATCCTCTTCAGCCTGTTCGCCATCCGCTTCCCGGCCCTGGTGGAGTTTCACCCCAGCAGGTGGATGAACGAGGACGGACTGCGCTGGCCCGTGCCCGTATCGGTCCTGCTGGGCATGACCGTCATCGTGACCGTCGGCGTGCTCGACGACGTGATGAGCATCAGCCCGCGCGTCAAGATCGGCGGGCAGTTGTTCGCCGCGGCGGCACTCGCCATCGACACCGTGGGCGTGCGCCTCGCGGCCGGCATCCTCCTTCCCATCGCCAAGGCGGTGGGCATCGAGAGCGTGATGCACAACAACATCGAGACGATCATGTTCATCATCCCGCTGCCGGGTGGGTTCGGGGGCGGGGGCATCCCCATCGACATCGTCTACTGGGTGGGCACGGCGATCATCGGGATCGCGGTGGTCGCGCTGTGCAACGCGTCCAACCTGCTGGACGGGCTTGATGGCCTCCTGAGCGGCACGAGCGCGATTTCCGCGGTCGGACTGCTGGTCATCGCGCTTGGGATGGCCCTGATCGACGACGGCCCGCGTGACTCGCAGCGCATCGTGCTGACGCTCGCGGTCATCGGGGCGTGCCTGGGGTTCCTCCCCCACAACTTCAACCCGGCGACCATCTTCCTGGGCGATGCGGGCAGTCTGCTCCTGGGATTCGTGATGTGCGTCATCATTCTGTCCATGGGCGACATGGGCCGGACGCAGTACGTCGTCGCGGGGCTCATCTGCTTCGCCGTCCCGATCATCGATACCGCGCTGGCCATCGTCCGCCGCAAGATGGAGGGCAAGAGCATCTCCGCGGCCGACGACCAGCACATCCACCACATGCTCAAGCGTGCCTTCGGCGTCAAGAAGGCCGTGTTCATCCTTTACGGCATCGCCGGCTCGTTCGCGCTGCTGGGCGCGCTCGTGAGCCTGGGCCGCGCCCGCATGGTCTACATGCTCGCGATGCTCCTCGCGGCGTTCATCGGCGTGACGGCGATCAAGATCGCGCGGCGCCGGCACCTGGAGGCCCAGGCCGCGGCGATGGCGGCGGGGCTGGTGCCGCAGGTCACCACGTCTGAGCCCGCACCGGTGGTGCCCACGGCGACGAACGAACAGCGGGCGTGAGCGTCACCAGGACTTTTCGACCAGTTGCCGCACAACGCTGTACGGCGGCCGCCTGTCCACGTTGAGCGACCGGGCGAAGGCGAAAAACTGCGGCCGAACCTGGGGGAACTTGACTCCCAGTGCGGCCGCCATCGTGCACTTGGAAGGGGCGTCCATAGGGAACATACGGAATTGCTCCACGGTGGGCGGGCTGCCACCCCTCAGCCACTCTGCGCACTGCCGCTCTTCCCACCCGCCCGAAGCCATGGATTGGACAGCCTTTTCCAAAGACTCCGCCACGACCGCGGCGTCGCCCGCGTCGGCGGCGGCCAACGCGAGCGCCATGGTCGTGCTCCATTCCCCGGGCTTCTGATCACACTCTGATGCAAGCCGGGCCGCGGACGCAAAGTCGTGCGCCCGGAGCGCTACATAAAACCGCTGATCTGGAGAGTTCGCGAGCCTTGCGAACTCTTCCCAGTCTTCGGCCACCGACGCCCGCATCGCGAGCAGGATGCTCCTGAGGGGGTCGTTTGCGGCAAGCCCCCACGCGTCACCCGCTTGCGAGACAACCGCGGCTGCACCAGCCGCGTCGCCCTTGGCCGCATAGGCATACACCTTGTCTGCCACCTCGTCGACCTCCATATCTTCGTACCGCGCTGACATCGCGGGGTGCTGGAGCAGCCCGTCAATGTCGTTATTGGCGATGAGCGCATGCCTGAGGTTCTGCGACACCGCAGGGTCGTCGGGGTTGAGTTCCATCGCCCTGCGCGCATCCAGCAGCGCCCCGGGCATGTTCGCCTGGCCCATTCGCGCCCAGGCGCGCGCCATGTATGCCTGGTAGGGCGGCGGGGGGTTGGTGCTGGAGATTGCCCGTTCCAGCAGCCCGGCTGCCTCCACCCCGTCGTGGGTGAGGCGTGCAAGAAGGTACTGACGGACTGGATCGGCGCTGTCTTCAGCCAGTACCAGCCGATATTCCTTGACGATGTCCCTGGTGGGGTCGGCTGTTTCCATGCCCTTCTGGTGAGCTCGGTGAGCCTCGATGTTGATGGGGCGCATCGCCAGGGCCGCTCGGGCAGCATCTTCAAAGGCGTCGACGCCGAGGAGGTTTAACGCGGGCTGGTACATCTCCTCGGTGCGGGGGTCGGCCTGGATCGACCGCACCACGGCGGCCTTCGCGGCGTCCTCCCCTTCCACCATGCGAATGACCTCCAGCTGGTGCCGGGGGCCCAAACCATACTGCGAAAGACCTCGCTTCTGCGTGTTGGACGAGAGCGAGAGGGACGCCGGCATCGGCTGAAACACATAGTCGATGTCGTTGAATTCGTGCAGCGCCCGACAGCTGAACGCGTCACGCCCGTCACCGCTCGACTTTGCTTGTCCGTTCGCGCTGTAGGTGCCGGTCTCCACAACAAGCACCGCGTTTTTGTCCGGGTTGAGGACGAACACGCGACCGCTGAAGGGGCGCGCGAAAAAATTCTCAGCAATGCGCGCCTGCCCAGTTGGTACCGCGACATCGTCCCCGATCACCTGCCACGACACGTCCCCCATAGGCACCTGCACCTTCACCGGGGCGCCGGGGTACACCACGACGCTCTTTCCTGCCAAGGTCACGGTGTAGTTCCGGCCAAGTCCGTTCGCCAGCCATACGTCCCTCGCCGCGCCCTTCCCCATCGCGGCCCACACGAACCAGAGCACGAACACGAGCATCACCGCCGGGCCCACCAGCCACGGCCACCGACCGGCCCACGAACCCCCGGACGCACCCTCTGAATCTTTTCGGCCCAGCTGCGCCAAACTACTCTTGACAACCTTGCTGGTGCCCAGCCTCTTGCGCGAGCTCTTTTCGTACCTCAGGTGGTCCTTGTGCTTATCGCTTCCCGGGAACGCCTCCGCGATGCGCCCCAGCACCCTCAACGCGTCCTCGTGCTGGCCCCGCGCCTGCAGCGCCTCGACGCCCAGATACGCGATGCCCCGCGATTCCGTCTTTCCTTGCACGAACACGTGGTCGATCAGCGGCAGCGCATCCCGTGGCTCCGCGTGCTTGAACATCTGCACGGCCAACGCCTCGGCGGTCTCATCGGTCGGGGCACACTCGTGGGCCCGCAGCAGCGCGTCGGTCGCCCGTTCGTGCCGGTTCATGTGCTCCAGTGCATGCCCCAGCACCGCCTGAACCTTGGCATTGCCAATGTGGTTTGTGGCGATGAAGCGCTCAAGGGCGTCCATCGCCTCCGAACTGTCGAACGACGATGCCGTGACCAGGGCCTGGATGGCCAGCCCCTCGTCGCGGGGAGAGTCATTGCAGTTCTTTAACGCCTGGGCAATCCGCTCGCTGCGCATCGTTTCCCATTCGGTGAGCTTCATCACCCGGTGGCGGCTGCAGCTTGAGCACTGATCGATGATGTGCTTCCTCGCCAGCGGGATGAGGGGCACAAAGAGCACGACAAAGAACAACGTTGTGTCGTAACTCCTGAGATCTGCCACGCGGCCGCAACTGTCGCAGACCCCGCGACGCACGACCTGGTTGCGCTTCCCGTGGTACCACGTCCCGACCCCGTTTATTACATGCGGCATGGCTGCTCCAAGGCCCCTGAGCGCCCTCAAGACTACCACGCCCGCGCCAAACCCGCAAGCCGCTGTTCACTTCTGCAATCGCTTGATCAGCTGCATCTGCCCCGTGTGGTACGCGTCGTGGGCACCCGCCCCGGCGATGTAGAACGCCAGCGTGTGCTTGTGCTTGGGGGATGGCCTCTGCGAGAGGTCGGCGTCGGCGAGGCTCTCCACCACCGCCTCGAGGTTGTGCTGGCACTGCTTGAGCAGCGCGATATCGCGCTTCCAGGCCTTCGCGTCCGGCGTCTGCGGCAGGCGGGGCCAGTTGGAAGGTGACCGCGGGAACGCCTGCATCGCCGCCGCGGCGTCGGCGTCCACCGCGTGCATCAGGATGCGCGTGAGGACGTACTTCCAGTACGCCGCGTGGAGCACCTGCTCCCAGATGCACTTGCGGCCCTTCGCCGGGCGCTTGAGCGCCTGCGCGGGCGTGACGCCCCGGAGGCAGCCGGCGAGCGTCGGGCCCTGCCAGCCCTTGCGGAACGAACCCGTGACGACAGCGAGCGGCAGCGGTGAAGGCATGGGGGAGATTATGGACGCACGTGGCCGAAGCCTTCGCGATCAGAAACAGGACTTCACGACCCCGCCATCCACCCGCAGAGCCGCGCCGTTGGTCGCGGACGCGAGCGGGCTGCACACATAGGCGACCAGCGTGGCGACTTCGTCCGCGGTGGCGAACCGCCGGAGGAGCGAGGTGGGGCGCGCGGTCTCAAAGAACTCCTTCTCGAACGCCGCGAAGGGCTTGCCCCCGCTGAGCTGCGTGACGAACTCATCGACGCCCGCGGTGCGGGTGGGGCCCGGGAGCACGGCGTTGACCGTGACGTTCGTTCCTGCGCAGAGCTCGGCCAGGCCGCGCGACACCGCGAGCTGCGCGGTCTTGGTCATGCCGTAGTGGATCATCTCTTTAGGAATTTGGACGCCGCTCTCGCTGCTGATGAACACGATGCGGCCCCAGTTGCGACCCTTCATGCCCGGCAGGTAGTGGCGGCTGAGTCGCACGCCGCTGAGCACGTTGACCTCGAAGAAGCGGCGCCAGTCGTCGTCGGGAATCTCCTCGAAAGGCTTGGGCTCAAAGATGCCGAGGTTGTTGACCAAAATGTCCACCGCAGGGAACTTGTTCACGAGCGCGTCGGCTGCGGCCGCGGTGGAGAGGTCGCCGACAAACCCTTCGACTTTCGCTTTCGGCACTGCTGCGCGAACCTCGGCCAGCGCGGCCGACACAGATTGCTCGGTACGGCCGTTCAGGATGACCTTTGCGCCTTCGCGGGCCAGTGTGGTGACGATAGCCAAGCCGATCCCCTTGGCGGAACCAGTGACGAGCGCAGTTTTGTCGGCGAGTTTCAGGTCCATGATGTCTCCTCGAAGCGGAGGATACACAAAGCTCCCCGGCCAGCCGCTAGGCGGTCTTGCCGCACTCAGGGCATGGGGCCGTGAGGGTGAGCCCGGTACGGTCGTAGGAGCAGCCGTGGCAAAGATGGGCCCTCTCGCGGCGGCGCGTGGCTATGAAGTTGGAATGCAGTGTGAGAGCAGCAGGCATGCACGCAAGCAGCGCTGGTATCCACAGCGGAATCGACACGAATAAATCGCGGCCGCTGGTGCCCCAACGAGGCATCCAAAGCAGTCCGAACTTCACGCCGCGACCGCGCGGATATGCTGGCCAGAACTTCAGCACTTCACCCACATATCCCGTGCGCTCGTTCGCCAGCGTGACGGCTCCACCGGCGACCGCGAGCCGCACATTGGGATAGAGGGCGCTGCTGTTCCATGTGACGGCGTGCGAGCGAGACCACGAGACGACTGCACATAACACGACGGCAAGCACGGCCCCGCCCCACTTGACCACCTTGCGGATTTGCGGGTGCGGGCGCATGCAAGGGAAGCGTACACGATCTGCCCGGCCCGCGTGCTACGGCGTCTTGCCGCACTCGGGGCACGGGGCCGTGCGCGCGAGGCCGGCGCGGTCGTAGGAGCAGGCGGGGCACTTGCCTGCCTTCGCGCGGCGCGTTGCGAGGGCGTCGAGACGCCAAGAGAAGGCGGTGGGCAGTGCCGCAAGAAGGAAGGGCAGCCACGAAGGAATATGCGCAGTGTGCGATGGATCAGTATTGAGCGTCCAGCCGGGTCTACACAGCACGCCCACCGCCATTAGCACAGCGCACGTGGCCAGCCCGCCCCACTTGACCACCTTGCGGATTCGCGGGTGCGGACGCATGACTCAAGCGTACACGGCGGTGGGCCGGGTGTGGGGTGATTCCACTGCCCCTCCGGGGCAGGTCCGTGCATGGGGGACGCTTTCCACGGGTTCCGCTGCGGCCGCTTGCAGCGGCCTGCGCTCCACCCGTGGCTACAGCCCTGCGCCCCTCCGGTGGATAATGCGCGTTCGGCGCATGTTGGGGCGTAGCGCCGAGCGCAGAACGCG
>CALLYM010000287.1 GCA_937858155.1 uncultured Phycisphaerales bacterium
GCGCCCGACGGCACGCGGAAACCGGTCCGCATCGCCGCGTGCGACATGGAATATACACGCCGTGGGGCGGGCGGCAAACGGCAAATCGAGCGGAATATGCAAGACTCTGTGGGCTTTTCGGACGAAGGTGGCGCGTTCGTAGGACGGGGAAACCACTACAAAGGTTAAGGTATGGGAAAAGAGCCCCTGGACAGGCGGTCGGCTGCCGCAAACATCCTTGCAGACGTAAGTTGCCCCATGCGTCCGGATGCTCTATGTTGTAGGGTTCACAACCGCCCCCTCGTGTGGGCAAAGGGATTCCCATGCCGAGCCGCCGCCCGGGATTCACACTCATCGAATTGCTGGTCGTGATCGCCATTATCGCGGTGCTGATCGGCATTCTCATCCCGTCGCTCTCGAAGGCGCGTTCCACAGCGCGAGTGCTCAAGTGCATGACGGGCGTGCGTTCCATGGGCCAGTCCATGACGGTCTACGCCAACGATTACAAGTACTGGTACCCCGTCATGAAGCGGCCGAACGGTGCGAACCCGGCCTATCTGGACAACCAAGGACGAGTCGGCGGGCTTGCCGGCTTTTTCAGCTTCAATCAACAAGGCTCTGACGGGAACGGCCCCGGTTGGACGCTTGGGTCCATGCCACCTCCGGACTTGGGTGTCAAGGTGCCCATGCTGGCGAGCTATGTCAGCACTTTCGAAACGCTGTACTGCCCGATGGACAAGGCCGACATTTACTACGGAGCGGGCTGGGGCTATGGCCGGGCGCTGACACAAACACTCTGGGACACCGCCGTGCCTGGCTCGCCCGGACGCCGCACGCCGCGGGCTCCCCGCGGTGAAGAAGAAGTTGTGGGCTACAACATCTCATACCTCTACATCGCAGGCCTCAGGACAGACGAGCCTGGCATCGTTTATCCGCCGCCCCTGTTTGGCGATGAAACACTCGGCAGCGACTACGGGCTTGATGCCTGGTACCACTCCGGTGTTGATTCGAACGGGAACGTCACCGCCAACCAGTCTGAAATCGATGTCGCCCAGGCCAATCCCGGCGAATATGGCAAGCGCGACAACCATGGCGACAACGGCGCAAACTTCGTGTACGCGGATGGCCACGCCAAGCTCCTCAAGGGCTACGTCCACCGCGACTTCTTCGACACGCGCGGGCAGTTCAGCATCAACGGTGTGAACCCCAACCGCAGCAACTTGGTCGAAACCGTGGACTGAGGCGCCGCGTGGCACACCCCCCTTTCTCCTGATATCCTCCGCCCTGCGTGAGCGATCTTCCTCCTTCTGCAGCCGAGAACCCATTACCAGCGCCACCGCACCGCGCGGCGCCGGCTCGTTCGTGGCTCCGCCGTTTGCTTCTTGCGCAAGAGTCGGGCCTCGCCCTCGTCATCATCCTGCTGATGACATTGCTCACCGTTTTCAGCGGCACCAAGCCGGTCCGCGAGCGAGTACCCGTTCCTCCCGGCATCGAGATCGTGAACCCCGAGGGGCCGGTTTCCGCCATCACCGTGGACGGGAGGCAGCTCACCTTTGACCAGCGCGCCGGCTGGACGATCGATCAGCGCCCTGCAGGCACGATGTTTGTGCGTGAGACCACTTCCAGCAGGTTCCTCAACGTCGAAAACCTCATGACGGTGCTCGTGTTCGCGTCCTTCATCGCCATCATGGCAGTGGGCATCACGGGCGTCATTGTCATGGGCGGGATCGACCTTTCCATCGGCAGCACGTACGCCCTTGCCGCCCTCATCGGCGGCATCGTCATGCGGTACAACTTCAAGGACGGCTGGCCTGCTCCGACGATCCGCGGTAGCACAACGCTTTGGTTCGTTGGCATAGCGGCTGGTGCTGCGATCCTGATCGTGCACCGCGTGGTGGGACGCAAGGGAGCGATGCCGAGCGGAGGAGCTCCGGGTCGTGATTCGTTCCGAGCAGGGGTGGTGTGGGCGGGAACGGGCGTCCTGCTCGTCGCCGGGTGGCAGCTTGTCAACGCAATGTGGACGACCGAAGTCGCAAGCAACTCGGGACGCTCTTCCTTACCCTGGCTTGCGAGCCTTCCCCTCGCCCTCGCGGTGTGCGGCGCGGTGGGAGCGATCTGCGGCTGGCTGAACGGACGAATGGTCGTTGGACTGAAGGTCCACCCGTTCATCATCACGCTGGGCACCATGGCGGCGTACCGCGGGCTTGTCGCGCTCCCCACCAAGGCACAAACAGTCGCTGAGGTCGCGCCGAGCATCCAGGAGAAAGTGAAGTGGGCTCTGCCCATCGGCGGGAGCAGCACGGTGACGCCCGTGCCCGTGCTGGTGATGATTGTGGTGGGACTCGCCGGTTGGCTCGTGCTGTCTTCCACGGTGCTGGGGCGGCGTATCTATGCCATCGGCGGGAACGAGACCGCTGCACGCTACGCGGGCATTCCGGTCGACCGGGTAAAAGTCACTATGTACGCGATTATGGGTTCCCTCGCGGGCGTCAGTGCTTCCGTCTACCTGGGGTACTTCGGGGCCGCGGAGACCAACGCCGGCAAGGGCTACGAACTCAACGCCATTGCAGCGGCGGTGATTGGCGGGGCAAGCCTCTCAGGCGGACGAGGCAGTGCAGTGGGCGCTGTACTCGGCGCCATCCTTGTTGGCCTTATTGACAACGGCATCGTCATGCTGGGCATCGATCAGAACTACAACCAGATTATCCTGGGTGCGGCGATCATTGTCGCGGTCGTGCTCGACCAATTCAAAGGCCGGCTTGTTCCTGGACGCTAGGTCCCCTCGTCCGCTACGCCCGCTGAGGACGTTCCGCGCGGGCCGCGTTGCGTGGGCCGGTGCTCTGGGCTGACTGAATAGGCAGCACTTCACCTTCGGCGATCGCCCACACCTGTCGGCCGGCCACTCGCACATCCACTGTGCCACCGGAAGTAAAGTCGCAGAATGCAGGCAGCGTGCAGACGCCCGAATTGAGGGCTCCGTCCGGTGAATCAACCACAAAGCACCAGAGCTTCAGGGTGTCCACGCTCGTGCGAAGTTTCACGACCGGGTGGACATGCCCGGCAAAGACAAATCGTCCCGCGACGTGCGTCGGCTCGTGGAGGAATGTGAACGGCCCTTCGTCGTGGCGTTCCGGGAGCACCCGCATGTTCCACCAGCGGCCAACCTTTTCCAGGTGGCGGTCGTGATTGCCGGGCACCACACTGAATTCGCACCCACTCCCCTCACGCCACGCGCGTACTTGCTCCAGCATCGTTTCCGTCAACCCGGCGGGCGCGTGCAGAAGATCGCCCAGGATCAGGACACGGCGTGGCCTGAAGACATTCAAGAGCGCCTGGAGCGCAGCAAGCTGACGTGTCATGACATCCGGCAATGGCACGCCGTAGGCTGCGAACGTCTCCACCTTTCCCAGGTGCAGATCGGTCAGCAGGAGTGTCTCGCGTTCGTGCCAATAGGCAGCACGCTGGGGCAGCAGCGTGACATGCTCAGAGGCGATCGCGAGAGTGACGGGAGGCATGCGTCGACCTTAACGGGGCCACACGGGGAGGCGTGAGGGTGTCCACGGGGCACCCGCCGCGTCCATCCTGGCCTCGATGGCTTGCACGTCGGTAACGATACGTTTGAGAGCGGCGAGCTGAGTGGCGAAGTCCTCCGAAGCTATGGCGTACTGCTCCCGCTGGGTCTGCGTCGGTGGCTGGGTGTTGTAGAAGCTGTTGATCGTCGTGCCGACACGCTCGCTAATCGACGGCTGCGCGGCCACCATGCGTCTGCCGTCCGTGGGGTCGCCGGACAGGGCGCGTTCCGCTGTTTCCAGCCGCACGCGGAGGTCCTCGAGCGCCGCGGAAGTTTCGGGGCTTAGCCCGGGTGTGTCCATCACGGCTCTGCGCAAGAGTGCGAGGCGGTTGTCCACCTCACTCACGACCCGCTGGGCACCCTCGACCTCACGCTGAAGGGCTTGGGCTTCACGCTCGAACGCGAACTTGTCGTCCCTCGTGTCGTTCGTCGCGCGGAAGGTCGCCTGGGGCAGGTCGCGCACCTCGAACTTCTGTTCCTCGGTCAGGGGTGTGCTCACACCATTGACCAGCGATGCGATCTGGATGCTGTACGTGCCGGGCGGCGCCATCGGGCCGTCCGTGGGGGAGTCCCAAGGGTCCAGGCTGCCGCTTTCCAGCGAGGTGGGGCTCGCCTTCGGGTACCGCAAGTTCCAAGCGGCCTTGTGGAGACCGGCATCTCGAGACACTTCAATCTGGCGAACAACTGCGCTGTGGCTATCGCGGATGATGGCGAGCACCCGGGGATCGGCCGTCCGGTCCTCAGCTCGCAGGGCATCCAGGGTCGGGTACTGCCAGCCGTCCTTCTTTTCTGAGTCATGACGCTGCTCCTTCAGCCCCTTGAGCTTCTCCTTGAGGTAATAGGTAAACGTCGCGCCGAATGCAGGATTAGGCGCGCTGTAGTACGACGCGCCGCTCCATCCGCGGCCTGTCGTATTGCCCACACGGGAGCGCTCAACGTAATTCCAAGCAGCCCTGACGGGGAAAAGATGAGCAGGATGACTGAAGAGTTCACTCGAGACGCTGCGCAGCAGTGAGTAGTCCTCAAGGATGTAGAAGCCCCGCCCGAAAGTGGCCATCACCAGGTCGCACTCGCGCTCCTGGACTTCCATGTCGTGCACCTCGACAGTGGGAAGGCCCGGCACCTTGAACCAATGCTCGCCCCCGTCGAGCGTAAAGAACGCGCCGAATTCGGTGCCCACGAACAGAAGGTTGCTATTGACAAAGTCTTCCTGAAAGGCGTGGGCCGTGCCCCGGACCGGCAAGTCACCCGAGATGGACCGCCAGGTGACCCCTTTGTCGTCGCTCACAAAGACATAAGGCTTGTAGTCGCCCATCTTGGAGTTGTCGAACGTGGCGTACACGCGCCCGGGAACGACTTTCGACGCCTTCAAGCTGCTCACGAGAGCTGTCACTCCGTCCGCCCCGGGCACGCCGGGCACGGAGTCTACACGCCTCCACGCGCCGTTCTCACGCACATGGATCAGGCCATCGTCCGTTCCGACATACACGAGGCCTTCAATTTTGGGGGATTCTGAAACCGCGACAGCGGCACCAAAGATCGAAGTACTCGCGTGCTTTGCCACCGCGTCCGGCTTCTGGATGACCCCCATGACCTTGAACTGATTGCGGTCCAGCCCGCGCGAGAGCAGGGCGTGCATGCCCAGGGTGCTGAACGTGGCGCACAGCAGCTCGAAGTACGCCGGGTGGGTGTAGCTGGCCACCACCAGCGTCGGGCCGTCGCACGGGCTCAAGAGTTTGGCGACGCTGTGGCCGGGGTTGCGCAGGCCCAGCGTCTCGCGCGTGGCCAGCAGGCGCGCCAGGCCGGGGTGCAGCAGCGCAGTATCGACGTGGACCACTTCGCCATTCGCTATTTGTTTGGTAGCTGTTAACGCAGGAACGTCGAGCGCTTCAAGCACATCGGATGCCAGAACGCGGCGCGCCTCGGTGCGCATGCCGTGCAGCAGCACGCGCTGGCCCTGGCGTGCCAGCAGCAGCGCCAGCAGCGGCGTCAGCACGGGCAGCTTGCGCGCGCCGTTGTAGCTGGGCAGCACGATCAGCGGCCGGCCGTCGGCGCCGGCGGGAAAGCGGGCGATGCGTGCCTGCACGGCATCCAGAAAGCCGCACATCTCTTCGGCCGTCTCGCCCTTGATGCGCATGGCCACGCAGAAGGCGCCGATTTCCAGATCGCTGGCCTGCCCGTCCAGCACCTGGCCCAGCAGGTCGGCCGCCTGCTCGCGCGTGAGCGAGCGCGCGCCTTGCTTGCCGCGGCCGATTTCCTTGATGTACTGGCTGATGCCCATGGTGGTGCGAATTGTCGGCCAATGCTCATGACTTCCGGCTATTTGCCGAATGTCGCCGCCGCTTGCCGGTGCTAGGATGGGGCAGCCCATGGAAAAAGCCGTCCACCTCACCACGCATCGCACGCAGCCTGCCGATAGTGCCTATTGGCTGTCTCGACCCGTGGAAGAACGCTTTGCCGCGCTTGAGGCGTTGCGCCAGCAGGTGATGGACACGTTGCCGCATGCTGAACAAAGACTTCAAAGAGTTTGCCGCATTGCTCGCCGCGCACGGGGTTGAGGCCCTCGTCGTCGGCGGCTACGCCAATATGGACGCATTCATTCTCAGGAAGGTCTAGAATTAAGGCAGCGCGCCTCGCTGGGGCTTCGCGTCATCGCGCTTGCTCCCACACCATCCATTCCGCATCCTACCTTCAAAATTCTGGGGGGAGGATAATGGCGGAGACGATCGCGGCGGAGGGCGCTGGCCAGAGCGCCGGCATGAGCACCGGCACGCGCACCGATACGAGCGCGGGCCACCCGGTCGAGGCCCTCGTCGAGGACCTGCTCGGCCTGGGGGTGGTCCCCGGTGGCGTGCTCATGGTCCACGTGTCGCTCCGCGCGGTGGGCCCGGTCGTCGGCGGAGCAGCCGGCCTGGTGGACGCACTTGAACGGGCCGTCGGACCGGCCGGCACCCTGCTGGTCAACGTCGGCGTGGCCGAGACGCCAGGGGTTCCGTTCGATGCGCGGACCACGCCGGCCGACCCGGACAACGGCGCGTTCGCCGA
>CALLYM010000288.1 GCA_937858155.1 uncultured Phycisphaerales bacterium
GGGGACGAACTATCCGAAGGGGCAATTGACGCGGGTCAGGGTGGGAGGAGCGACGGCGGACACGAACCAATACACGTTCGAGTTGTTCGATGCGCAAGGGCGGGTGCTGCGGGGGACGCAGAAGCTGGATGCGACGGAATATACGTTTTTGCAGGAGTTCGATGCAGCGGGGCAGTTGAAGGCGGTGGTGCATCCGGCGCCAGCGGCGAGGCGGATCGAGTATGCGTACAATGCGCTGGGGCAGGTGACGGAGGTGAAGGACGGGAGCGGGAAGGTGTACGGGACGGGGCTGGAGTATGCGGCGCATGGGGCGATGACGAAGGTGGTGCTGGGGAATGGATTGACGGAGCGGATGACGCCGAACGTGAGGTTGCAGCCGGAGAAGATCGAGTTGGGGGAGACGGCGGTGGACGACCGATGGTCGCTGGGGCTGGGGTATGCGGGAGTGACGTGCTTGGCGGGGGTGAGCCAGGCGAACAACGGGAACGTGGTGACGCAGACGATGAAGGTGGGGTCGGCGACGTGGGTGCAGCAGTATGGTTACGAGTGCGCCGGGAGACTGGTAGAGAGTTGAGGATGAAAGAGCCTTACCGAGGAAGGAGTAGCGAACCACTCGGGCCGCGAGTCTTGCGGAGCACGTCGCGAGGCGTGGGCCGAAGCGTAGATAGCGGGAAGTGCGGGCAGGGTATTGAGCTTCGAAAAGTACCTTCCGAGGGCCGAGCTTGTTCGTATATGGCGAAGGCAACACGTGCGGACTCGACAGCGCGAGAGTCTGGACGCCGCGGCGTAGTCGGAGACCCCTGGCACGCATGGAAACTCACTACCCGGGAACCGGGAGGCCTCCGCGATGCCTGAAGCGCTGAAAGGCGAGACAGGCCGGGCCGGGAACAACTTAGACAATAATCCGGCCATGGACGTCGCGGAGGAGTCGGACCGGGCCATAGTACCGGAGAAGGTGGCGAACGAAGCCCTGGCGAGAGCCGGGGTGGAGGAGCCGCTGGAGGGAAGGGCACGGACCAAGGAGAACGCGGGACAGGAACACACGGACTCGACGCAGAGCGGGAGCAACGTGTCAAGGGGCCTGGACCGTGTACGGCAAAGAGCGAGGGAGGACAAGGAAGCCAGGTTCACGAACCTGCTACACCATGTGACGGTGGATTTACTGCGGCAAAGTTTTCAGCACTTGAAGCGGAAAGCGGCGGCCGGGGTGGACGGCGTGACATGGGAAGAGTACGCCGCCGGGCAGGAAGATCGCCTGAGGGATCTGCATGGCCGGTTGCATCGGGGAGCGTACCGGGCGCAGCCGTCGAAACGCGTGTACATACCGAAGGCCGATGGGAAGCAACGCCCATTGGGGATCGCGGCGCTGGAGGACAAGATCGTCCAACAGGCGGTGGCGACGGTGTTGAGCGCGATCTGGGAAGAAGACTTTCTGGGGTTTTCGTACGGATTTCGTCCGGGGCGTGGGCCGCATGACGCGTTGGACGCGTTGAATGTGGCGCTGATGGGGCGAGTGGGCTGGGTGCTGGACGCGGACATTCGAGGGTTCTTCGATAACATGAGCCACGAATGGATCCTGCGGTTCGTCCAGCGGCGGGTGGCTGACCCGCGCATCCTGCGGCTGATCCAGAAATGGCTGAAAGCGGGGGTGAGCGAGGACGGCGAGTGGAGCGCGAGCACGGTGGGGACGCCGCAAGGAGCGGTGATCTCGCCGTTGTTGGCGAATATCTATCTACACTATGTGATCGACGAGTGGGCGCACGAGTGGCGGCGGAAGAAAGCAACGGGGCATGTATTCCTGTTGCGGTATGCCGACGACACGGTGTTCGGCTTTCAGTACCGGGGTGTGGCGCTGGCGTTTCTGGCGGAGTTGCGGAAGCGGCTGGCGGAACACGGACTGGAACTGCACCCGGACAAGACGCGGTTGATCGAGTTCGGCCGGTATGCGGAACAAAATCGCCGGGATCGCGGGGAAGGCCCACCGGAGAACTTCGACTTTCTGGGATTCACGCATTTGTGCGGGAAGACCAAGGACGGAGTGTACCAGGTCCGGCGGCGGACGGCGGCGGCGCGGATGCGGGCCAAGATCGCCTCGATCGGCGAGGAATTGCGGCGGCGGATGCACGAGCCGGTGCGAGTCGTGGGGGCGTGGTTGCGCCGGGTGGTGGAAGGATATTACCGATACCACAGCGTGATGGGGAATCTGAGTTCGATGGCGGTATTCCGGCACCGGCTGAAGTTGAAGTGGAGGCGCGTGTTGCGCCAACGCGGAGACCGGGGCAAGGTGACTTGGGCGAAGTATGCGCCGCTGTTCGATCGCTGGGTGCCCTACGCGCGCCTGATGCATCCTTTGCCGCAAGAGCGCTTTGCGGTCAAACATCCAAGGTGGAAGCCGGATGCGGGAAAGCCGCTCGTCCGGTTTTGTCCGGGGGGTGCCTCGTGAGGGGCATCCCTACCGGGACCGGCTTGAATCGATTGAAGTGCGTGGCGGAGGGGACGCTGCGGCAGGATTATGGGTTCGATGCGTTCGGGAACCGGTGGCTGACGGGGAATACGTTGACGGCGGCGTCGCCGTTGGCGGCAACGGCGTCCGGGCACTATGACGCGGCGACGAACCGGTTGATCACTGCGCCGACGGGCGGGCTGTATGATGCGGCGGGGAATCTGACGCGGCTGGCGGGCGGGACGGCGACGACGGGGACGCATGACCTGGTTTACGACGGCGAGAACCGGCTGGTGCAATCGAACAACAGTGGGACGGTGACGGGGTATGTTTACGACGGCTTCGGGCGGAGGGTGAAGGCCGGGGGCCGGTTGTTCGTGTACGCGCCGGGCGGGGAGTTGGCGCTGGAGCTGGGGTCGGGGGGCTTGGTGGGGACGGAGTATTGGACGGGGGACCATTTGGGGTCGACGCGGGTGGTGACGGACGAGAGCAAGGGGGTGGTGAGGCGGTTTGATTATGCGCCGTTCGGGGAGGAGTTGGGCTACGGCATCCCCGCCTTCGACTTCCGCGTGCCCGGCGTCACGTCGATCTCGGTCGACCTCCACAAGTACGGCTACACCGCCAAGGGCGCGTCGGTGCTGCTGCACCGCAACAAGGAGCTGCGCAAGCATCAGACCTTCGTGACCGACAACTGGCTCG
>CALLYM010000289.1 GCA_937858155.1 uncultured Phycisphaerales bacterium
GTCCGCCCCGGCAGCGAAGCCGGCGAGCGCGGCGGTTGCCGTCGGCGACGCCTCCAAGCCCGCTGCGGCCGCCGCGGCGGACCCTTCGAAGAAGATCCCCAAGGCCGTGGTCATCACGCTCGGCGAGCGAGGCGACAAGGACGAGGTGGGCGTGTACTTCACGGAGCAGCAGCTGAAGCAGATCTATCCGACGCTCATCGAGGACCTGGGCGACGACGGCTCGGGCGTGGTGGTGTTCCGCGTCACGTCGGGCGGCGGGCTCGGGCTGGAAGTGCAGAAGATCAGCGACGAGATCCAGAACGTCTACAAGAAGCACTTCCGCGTGGTCGCGTGGATCGACTCGGCGATTTCGGCGGCGGCGATGTCCAGCCACTGCATCGAGGAGATTTACTTCACACCGCAGGGCAACTACGGCGCGTGCACGGGCTGGCACGGCGCTCTGGTGGCTGCGAAGGGTCGCGACCTTGAGGACATGCTGTTCCAGATGGAGAAGATCTCCGCCCGTGGCGGGTACGACCCGCTGCTCATGCGTTCCATGCAGATCATGGACCCGCTCTCTGTCACGGTGGAGGACAGCGGCGAGGTGAAGTACTACAAGGGGACCAACTCGGGCAAGATGTTGCTGAACCCCGAGGGGCGGATCCTGACGCTCACGGCGGACACGGCCCTCAAGATCCACTTCTCCAAGGGGACGGCGGAGAACCTGGACGACCTCACCCGCCTGATGGGTTACAAGGAACTGAACTGGATCGGCGAGCAGAAGAAGGGGTTCATCTGGCCCATCTCCCGCGCGGAGAAGTGGAGCATGGAGTACCGCGACAGGGTGTTCCAGGCCGAGAACCTGTTCAACGCGGACGCCTCCAACTACGACCAGCAGGTGGCGGCGGCGCGGGAAGCGACCGACCGAAAGGAGCGGGGTGTGTTCGTCAACCGCGCCCTGGGCACCCTCCGCAAGCTCAAGCGCAGCGCCGAGGAGAACCCCAACTTCGCGCTCCTCAAGTTCAACATGATGCCCGACGAGTTCAAGGAGTGGTACAAGGAGCAGGAGAAGATGCTCAAGGACCTCATGAAGTAACGTCGGGCACCAACGCGTGCACCCAAGGCCCGGGCGTGGATCGCCCGGGCTTTTTCTTTCCGCCCGCCCCGCGCGTCTTCATACCATCCGAGGCCAAACGGTCCTTCACGCCTCTGACGGAATACCCATGCCCACGAGCACCTTCATCCCCGCCTCCCTGGATGCCGCGCACTTTTCCAGCGTGGAGCCGCTGCTCCAGGCGCTGCTCGACCGCCCGGTCGGCTCGGCTTCGCAGCTTGAGCAGTGGCTTATCGACCGGGGCGAACTTGCGGCGGCGTGCGGCGAGGCGAAGGCCAACATGTACATCACGATGACGTGCGACACCGAGGACACGGCGGCGTCGGCGGCGTTCGAGAAGTTCATCACAGAAGTGGAACCTCGGCTCAAGCCGTACGCCTTCGAGCTGGACAAGCGGTTTGTGGAGCTTGCGGCGAAGTTTCCCATGGACGCGGCCCGGTACACCGTGATCCAGCGGGACGCGAAGGCGGAGGTCGAGCTGTTCCGTGAGGAGAACATCCCGCTGGAGACCGAGCTGGCGCAGCTCGGGCAGAAGTTTGAGCAGCTCGCGGGCTCGCTCACGGTGACGTTCGACGGGCGTGAGCAGACGCTGCCGCAGATGGCGCGGTATCAGGAGCAGACGGACCGGTCCGTGCGCGAAGCGGCGTGGCGGGCGACGGCGGAGCGGCGTCTGAAGGAAGTGGGGGGGTTCAACGACATCTACGACCAGATGATCGTGCTGCGGACGAAGGTGGCGAAGAACGCGGGGTACAAGGACTACGTGGGCTACGCGTACAAGGCGAAGCACCGGTTTGATTACACCGAGAAGCACTGCCGGGACTTTCATGACGGGGTCGAGAAGGCGATCGTGCCGTTGGTGCGGGCGTTGGACCGAGAGCGGGCGAAGAAGCTGGGCGTGGAGCCGCTGCGCCCGTGGGACCTGTCGGTGGATGTAAAGGGGCGAGGACCGCTGCGGCCGTTCAGCGGCGGGCGGGAGCTGATGGGCAAGTCGGTGGCGGCGATGCAGAGCCTGGACCCGCGGCTGGCGACGATGCTCGCGTCGATGGGGGACGGGTCTGAATCACGAGGTGCGAGGGACGGGGCGTGCCTGGACCTGGACAGCAGGAAGGGCAAGGCCCCGGGCGGGTACCAGTACATGCGCGACCGGTCGCGGAAAGCGTTCATCTTCATGAACGCGGCGGGGCTGCAGAAGGATGTGGAGACGATGGTGCACGAGGCGGGGCACGCGTTCCACAGCATGCTGAGCCAGGAAGAGCCGCTGCTGGAGTATCGGAGCAGCCCCATCGAGTTCGCGGAGGTCGCGAGCATGAGCATGGAGCTGCTGAGCATGAGGCACCTGGCCGCGCCCGGGAGTTTCTACCACAACAACCCGACGGACTTTGCCCGAGCGACGCGGGAGCAGCTGAAGCGCAGCGTGCACATCCTGCCGTGGATTGCAACGATCGACGCGTTCCAGCACTGGGTGTACGCGAACCCTGGGCACACGCGCCAGCAGCGCGAGCAGCACTGGCTGAGTTTGGACCAGCGGTTCGGCAACGCGGTGTCGTGGAGCGGCATCGAGCAGCACCGCGCCAACCTGTGGCAGCGACAGTTGCACCTCTTCAGCCACCCGTTCTACTACATCGAGTACGGCATTGCGCAGCTGGGCGCGTTGCAGTTGTGGCTCATCAGCCTGGAGCAGGGCGAGAAGACGGCCGTGGACTATTACACGAGGGCGTTGTCGCTGGGCGGCAGCAAGCCCCTGCCGGACCTGTTCAAGGCCGCGGGGCTGGAGTTTGACTTTGGGCCGACGATCATCAGCAGGCTGGCGGAGCGGGTGCAGAAGGAGTTGGAGAAGGTGGCGGAGTAGTCATGACAATCGGCGGCGTAAGCATCCCGACGGAACTGACCGAGCAGGGCCGGGCCCTGCGGAGCCGTTGCGTCAAACGCATGGTGGTGAGTGTGGCTGTGTTGTACCTGGTTTTGGGCGCGGGCGTCGTTTTCCTTTCGCCGTGGCAGAATCCACTTGCGAGGTCCGTACAGGGGGCGTTGATCACGACGCTCACGATCAGCCTCCTCTTCCGCTTGCGGAATCAGAGCCGCCTTGAGGCCCTGAAGTTCCTCCGGCTTCACGACTTCTGCTCGTGCGGATACAAGTCGGTGTCCGCGCCGGGTGGCGGGATGCGGCAGTGTCCGGAGTGTGGGCGGGCGTGGTGGCGGCCTAAGAAGGGCGGCTCTGTGCAGGGTCTTGCGCCATGACCAAGCCATGGCTCATGCTTATCGCCGCGGGGCTGCTTGAGGTGGTCTGGGCCAGTGGGCTCAAGAGCACGCACGGCTTTACGAAGTTGTGGCCGAGTGTGTGGGTGCTTGCCGCGATGGCGGCGTCGTTTCTGCTGCTGGCGTGGGCGGTGAAGACGCTCCCTGCGGGCACGGCGTACGCGGTGTGGGTGGGCATCGGCGCTGTGGGCGTCGCGGTTGTGGGTATGACGCTGCTCAAAGAACCTGTCAGTGTGCCGCGGATCGCGTGCATTGCTCTCATCGTCGGCGGCGTGGTGGGGCTGAAGCTGCTGACGCCCACGCCGTGAAGGCAGATCGCGGAGGTTTGGAGAAGGAGCGGAAAGACTCGGAGGGGGAAGGTGATCAGATCTGCCTGGTCTCCCGTCGTTGTCTCCGAGTTCCTCCGCTTCCTCTCTGCTTCTTAGCGATCCATCTTTGGTACCCTCCCCCATGCACACAGCGCCCCACATGTCCAACGATGAGTTTCGCGCGTTGGGCCATCAGATGGTGGACTTCATCGCGGACTACTGGGATGCGCTCGAGCGCGAGCCGGGGAAGTTCCGGGTGCTGTCGCAGGTCCGGCCGGGCGGGGTGATCGAGAGCGTGCCGGGAATGCCGCCGGAAGTGGGGCAACCCCTGGCGGGGCGTGCGCGGGCGGAAGAGCGCGCGGGTGGGGATCTCTTCGCGGACATCGAACGCATCGTGATGCCTGGGATCACCCACTGGCAGCACCCGCACTTCTACGCGTTCTTTCCGGCAAACGCGACGGGGCCGTCGGTGCTGGCGGAGTTGCTCAGCGCGGGGTTGGGTGTGCAGGGGATGCTGTGGGCCACGGGCCCGGCGTGCACAGAGCTTGAGACGCGGATGCTGGACTGGCTCGGGGGCATGATCGGGCTGCCGCCGGAGTTTCTCTCCACAAGCAGCAACGGCGGCGGCGTGATCCAGGGCACGGCGAGCGATGCGGTGCTGGTGGCGATGGTGGCGGCGCGCCAGCGAGCCCTGAGTGCTGGCTCTGGGAAGGAACTCGTCGCGTATACGTCGACGCAGGCGCACTCGTCGATCATCAAGGCCGCGATGATCGCGGGTATTGCGGATGGTCCTGAGGACCGCGTGCATGTGCGGCTCATCGACGTGGATGGTGAGTTTCGGATGCGGCCCGATGCGTTGGAGGCGGCGGTGCGGGAGGATGTCGCCGCGGGGCGTGTGCCGTTCTTTGTGTGCGCGACGGTGGGGACGACGGGGTGCACGGCGGTGGACCCTGTTGCGGATATCGCGACGGTGATCGCGCGGAGTTCCGCATCGGAGGGGCGGGTTACCACTTGGCTCCACATCGACGCTGCGCACGCGGGCGCGGCCTGCGTGTGCCCGGAGTATCGGCATTTTCTGAAGGGTGTGGAGCGGGCCGACAGCGTGTGCTTCAACCCGCACAAGTGGCTGCTCACGAACTTTGATTGCAACTGCTTCTGGACGCGCGACCGGCGCGCGATCATCGACGCGTTGTCGATCACGCCCGAGTACCTGCGCAACGCGGCGAGCGACGCGGGGGCGGTGATCGACTACCGGGACTGGCAGGTGCCGCTGGGCAGGCGGTTCCGGGCGTTGAAGTTGTGGTTTGTGATCCGCCATTACGGTGTGGAGGGGCTTCGCGCGCACATCCGGGGTCACATGGAGATGGCGGCAGATTTTGAGCGCGCGGTGCGCAGTGATGCCCGGTTCGAGGTGGTCGCGCCGCGCACAATGAACCTGGTGTGCTTCCGCCTGCGGGCTCTACCCGGGCAGGACGGCGCGGCCCGCGACGCGATGAACAAGCGGTTGATGGATGGGCTCAATGCGTCGGGGCGGCTGTACCTGACGCACACCACGCTTCCTGGCACCGGGTTCACGCTGCGGATGGCCATGGGCGCGGTGCGGACTGGCCCCCAGCATGTGCGCCAGGCGTGGGAATGGGTGCAGGAGGCGGCGTGTTGTGCTACGCTGCCGTCGTGATGCGTGCCGTGATGTCATCATCGGCGGGTGGTGTGTTCCCGCGCGTGCGGCTTGGTGCGGTGCTGGCGTGGGTTGGATTGATCGGTGCGTGCGCTGGGGGCGGTGCGAGCGGCGGTTCGAGCGTTGCATTCTCCACGGCATCGCGCGATCGGGCCTTTGATGCCGCGCGGGACGTGCTGCGCGGGGCTGGCTATCGCCTGGACCGGGTGGATAGCGGGCACGGCGTGCTGACCACGCAGGCGCGTCCGTCGGGCGGATCGCCGTTTACTTCCACGCCGGCAACAGACGTGTTGCATGAGCAGTCCCGCACGGTCCGCGTCGAGTTTTCGGAGAGCGGAGCGACGGTGGAATGCTTCGTGTCGCGGACGCAGACACCCAATGTCGAGCTCTCCACGCGGGCGGTGGGGCTGTCGGCGTCTTCGTACGACCCGACGAACGCGGAGCGGGGGCTTGGGTTCCGTTATTCGGCCCCGGTTTCGCGCGATGAGGTGGAGGCGTCGCGGCTGGCGCGGCTCATCCGGCGGTCGCTCGAAGGCGCTAAGTGAGCTAGCTCCGCAGGCTGCCCGCCGCCAAGATCGCCCCGGGCACCAGCATGACCACGGGCAGGAACACGCCGACCTGCGCGGGCAGGCCGGGGATGCTTGCGGTGGTGCCGACCAGTGTGCCCGCGAACGCGCCGAGCGCCATCGGCGCGGCCATGAGGCTCTGCTTGAGCATGTTCGCGGGCTCCTTCTTCAGGAAGAAGGGGAGGCAGACGATGACGGTGAGGATGGTGGACGCGGCGGAGGAGATCCTGCCCCAGCGGTTGCGCTCGAGCGCCCCGATGCGGCGCTCCACCGCGGGTGTCTGTTCCATCTTCTTGAAGCGGTCGATGATGCGCCCGACCTGCGCGGTGGAGAGGTTGGAGGCCATGCCCTCGTACCGGCGGAGGCGCAGGGCGGTTGGGTCAACGTCCGTGGTGAAGGACGGCACGGCCTCCGGGAGCAGGCGGGTACCCGCCCCCGCGCCCTCGATGGGTCGGCGCGTGAAGGCCTGCCCGTTCTCCAGCACCCACTTGGAGCCGTCCCAGCGGGCGGTCTCCGCGGAGGTGCGGCGGGTCATGAGCCCCTGGGCGTCCCGCTCGTACACGTACAGCCAGGAGATGGTGTTGGTGTCAAGGTCTGCCTTGGACGAATAGACGAGCCTTCCCTGCGCGTCGACCGAGACGTCGAAGGTGGTGCCCAGGGAGCGTTTGCCCGCGTCCGCCTTGTCCCGGGTGAGGAGGGGCGCGAGCCTTGGGAGCATGACCTCCCTGTTCAGGACCAGGAGGCCGGTCATCGCGAGAGTGACAACAAGGATGGGGCGTGCGATGCGGTGCAGGGACACTCCGCCGGCGAGCATGGCGACCAGTTCGCGGTGCTTCACGAGGTATGCGCAGGTGAACCCCATGGCGCCGATGAGCACGGGCCCCAGGAGGAAGTTGAACAGGAGGAAGAGGCGCGGCCACCAGAGGTCTGCGACAAGGGTCACCGCGAGGAAGCCCTTGGCCAGGAAGCCGGGCGAGTCGCCCCTCGACTCGAGGATGTGCTGGGCACTCTTCGTGAACTCGTCAAAGTTGAGCGAGAAGTCCACGGCGACAATGACGAGGCACATAAAGACGAAGATCAGCACGATGTTCGTGAGGAACAGGCGGGTGATGTACCGGTCCAGTGTGCCCATCGGTCAGGTGCGTTTCGTGCGTGGGTGACTCTCGCCCCCGGGCATGCAACCGAAGACATTCCACAGCACAGCGCAGCCAGCGTAGGAGAGGACGATGGCGGCCCAGACGTCGGAGGCGTAGTGGGCACCTACGGCGAGGCGCGTCATCGCCGTGCCGCACGCGAGGAGGAGGAGCGGAATTCTGATCGCGGGGAAGAACCAGCCCAGCATGATCGCGCCGCCGAACGCGACGCCGGTGTGGCTGCTCGCGAGGCCGTAAGCATCTACGTGCTCCATCCAGCCGAAGTGGTAGTGGCCATCCCCCGCGGGGCGGCCGCGTTGCACCAGGCCTTTCAGGGCCTCGGCAAGGCCGCCTCCCAGCGCGGCAGCGAGGACCACCATGATGCCACGGTGCCCTGCGCCTGCGCGGTCGAACTCGGAGCCCGTCCGCGCCCGTCGGGCGTCGTACAGCCAGAGGCAGGCGCCGATGAAGAGCCAGGGCCAGAGCGTGCCGCTCTGGCGCAGGACCTGCCACCAGTCCTTGTTCTCCAGGCGTCTGGCAGGGTCGAACCTGAGCAGGCCCCACAGGCGCTCGTCCAGCACGCACAGGACCGCGAAGAACAAGACGGCGGCGATCCCGCGCAGGACTGTGCGGCGGCGCTGGGCGCGGCGCTCGTGCGGCGACAGGTACATTACTTTCCGCTCCCCGCCGGCGCAGTCAGGGGCTCAGGGATCCCGCCGACCGGGAAGCCCTTGAAGCCGTAGGCCTTGAAGGCGGGGCGCGCGGGGTGTCCCTGCTTGTCCACCTTCAGGTCGCCCGCGAGGTGGACGGGCTCGCCCACACGCTCGAAGACCTGCTGCCAATCTTCCCTTGTGAGGCCGACGACGATCGCGGGGCGTGTAAGCAGCGCAGGGTCTTCGATGTCGAGCTCGGGCCAGAAGTCCCATGCGGTGGTCCGCCCGCCGGGCGTGAGTTTGCTCGGGCAGTACACCTCGCGGTGTCCGGGCATGTAGTACGACAGGAGGCTCGCGCGCCCGTAGTGCGCGGCCATGATGAACGGCGGGCGCCCGGTCTCGTTGAGGAGTTCCTGCTCCATGGTCCACGCGGAACGTCCCATCTGGTCGGCGCCGGTCAGGCGGCCCATGGGGATGAGTTTTCCGACGACAGGCAGGTGCGAAAATAGATCCAGGCGGAGCGCGAAGACACCGACCGCAACACCCATGACGATCGTGGCTGCCCACAGGGCGCTGTGGGCGGTCCAGGGCCAGGGCATGAACCACCCGCTCCACGGGCGGGGCGGCGGCCCGGACCGCCAGTCCTGCAGGCGGCGCTTGTAGTCTTCCCAGCCGATGACGACCATGCGGCCTGCCAAGGGCATGAGCGTGACCGAACCGGCGATCGGCCAGTTGCCCTCGGGTTCGGCGGCGAAGCTCACCAGCAGGTAGAACACGTACATGGGCAGCGCGAGGGCGAGCAGGAACCGCGTGGTGCGCCACGCGACAGGGTTCATCATCCGTTCGCGGTAGGCGTGCACCGCGCCGAGGATCGCGAGCACGAGCGGCGCGCCGACGAGGCCAAGTTGCGTGCCGATCAGCGTGAGCGTCCAGAGCGGGTTGTAGTGCCAACCACCGCCGGCGCCCTTCGCTCCCGCTGCACCGGAGCCCTGGGTGACAGCGACGTCCCCTCCCGCGACCCCCAGGTGCCCCAGGAGGTGGCGGATGGTGGACCATCCGTGCTGCTCATTCCACAGCACGATGGGCAGGAACGCCGCGAGCATGAGGGCCGTGCCCAGCGCGAGCCAGCCCCAGGACGCGGCGTCCTTCAGGACGCTGCGTCGCAGTTTCCAGAGCAGCACGACCACTCCCGGCAGGATCAGGAGCATGGTGTACTTGTACAGGACGCCCGCGCCGATCGCCAATCCCAGCACGACCAGCCAACGGGTGCGACGCTGCATGATCGCGCGCCACGCTGCCAGGGCCGCAACGGCCCAGCAGGCGACGTAGGGTCCGTCGATGGTCATGACCATGGCCATGGCCAGGTAGGCCGGGGCCAGGACGGTGCACCACATGGTGCGTGTCACAATGGCGGTGTTGCGGAAGGTGACCCAGGCGAGTGCGCAGATCGCGAGCAGAGCGACCGCGGAAGCGAGTACCGCGGGCAGACGGATGCACCATTCCGCATCGCCCAGCGCCCACGTCGAGGCAAAGATGGACCAGGCGACGCCCGGCCCCTTGGTGTAGTACGACCAGCAGAGGTGGCGTGACCAGACCCAGTACTGCGCCTCATCCTCGATGAGGGTGTAGGGGCACCAGAACATGAGGTAGAGGAGGCGGGCCAGCGTGAGGAGGGCCGCGGTGAGTATGGGGCCGCGCATCGCATCCCAGCCGCGCCGTGGCGCGCTGAGGTCGAATTGGTCGCTGGTCATGCTCCACATGGGAAGGGCAATGGTTGGCACGGTGCGGGCGTGCCACCAGCGGCATGTCCGCGCCGCGGGAAGTGGCATGGGCGGGCATCGGACTGCTGCTCCTAGTTCTTCCTGGGCGTCAGCACCGTGATCTGCGCCAGGTGGTCTCGCTGGCGTTCGCTCAGCTCCCGGACGCCGTAGTACCAGCATCCGACGCGGTCGGACAGCAGGGTGTTGTCGATGGCAAGCGATGCGAGTGCGGCGGGGAAGGTCATGCGCCAGCCGTCGCCCGCGTCGTCTGGGGCGAACCGCATGCCGGGGGCGATATGCGAGATGGACCGGGAGTGCCGGGGTGTGTTGAGGTCGCCGGCGAGGACGTCCGGAGCGAGGAGCTTTGCACGCAGGGCATCGTCCGCGACGATCGGCTGGTCCGCGGCGTTCTCGCGTGGCAGGTACGCGGGTCCCTTGAAGTTCTCGATGGCTTCACGGGCCTGGCGCATCATGCGGTCGCGGGAGATGGGGGGGTCGCTGGGCAGGTCGAGCAGCCAGACGCAGAGTGTCGAGCCGTTCCACTCGCGGGTGTCGAGCAGCACCAGGAGTGCCTCGCCCTTGTCGATGCTGACCATGCCCCCGCCCTGCCAGCGGAAGGTGCGGGGCTGCGCGCCGAGGATGTCGAGGGTAACGTGCGTCGATGCGAGGACGGGGTACCTGGAGATGAGGGCAAGGCGTCCACCCGCGGCGACGGACGTTTTTTCGCCCACGGTGGCGCGGAGGTCGCTGAATGATCCGAAGTAGGGGCGGTTGGCCATCAGGAACACATCCGGGCTGAGGGACGCGATCCGCGCGGGGACGTCTTCGATGCGGGCTGTGTTGATGTTCCAGGCGACAAGGCGCAGCGGTTTGTCGGGCGGGGGGGGGCCGGGGAGCACGGCGCGGTAGAGGCGAGCCTCGAAGATGAGGAAGGTCAGTGTGAGGATGCCCACCGCCGTCCACGTCGCATTGAGCGCGTGGTGCATGCGGGAACGCAAGGGGCCCGTTCCTTCGGTGTTCCGTCCAGCGCGGTTCAAAGCCCAGGCGGCCGCGGTCGCGAAGGCAGCCGCCAGCGCGACGAGCGGCGTTGGCATCCACCAGAGGAACTGCGACCATGCGAAGCGGTCGTTCGCGAGCATGCCCAGGAGCCAGGCCACGAGGACACACCACGCGCCGGCGAGGAGCGAGCGGGAGGTCCACTTGGCGGTCGTTCGGAACATAGCGGAGGTATCAGCGGCTATGCCTACGAGGGTTCTGGCAGGAGCATGAGGCGTGACGCGATGGGACGGATACGGGCTGGGGTCACTGCCAAGACTTCTTCCAAGTGCCGGCGGAGCATGGTGCGGCAGATCAGGGCGAACACAAGCACGCACACACTCCCCGAAACCAGGACTGACACGATGTCAATGATGCGCGGGTGCGTGGGCCCGATGATCCTGGTGAAGGGGATGAAGTGCGAACAGGCCATGCCCGCGGCGGCCGCGATGAGGGCCGTGATCCATGCAGGGAACGTGCACAAAAGAACATCCACGACGCCGACCCGGACGCTGCGCATGACCCAAACGGTGAGGATGAGCCTGCTGACAAAGAGCCAGCCGCCGGCCCACCACGCCATTGTGGTCGCGGTCGGGCTGATGAAAGCGCCCAGGATGGTGAACAGCGTGAGACCGCCGCCCTCGATCGCTGTCAGGATGGCGTACAGGCGGAAGCGCCCTTGCGCCTGCAGCATGGAGCTGCTCACTCCGAAGGTGATGCGCCATGGGAAGAAGACGCCCAGGATGATGACGGCGGGCACAGCGGGGTGCCACTTCCCGATGAGTTCTCCCTTGATGGGGGGCCAGAGGAGGTGCTGGAGCGGGTCGATGACGCACGCGAGGCCGAGGCTGCCGATGGAGCCGGCGAGCATGAGGGTGCGGAGGGAGCGGAGCACGCCGTTGGCGAGGCGTTCAGGTTCGTCGTTGAGGCGGGCGAGGGCGGGCGTGAGGACCAGCGCCAGGTTGAACGAGAGCAGCACGCCCACCTGCGCGGTGATCATGAAGGCGAAGTAGAAGAACCCGGCTTCCCTGTCGGTCAGCGTGAACGCATGGGCCAGGTGGAGCAGGATGCCCGACTGTGCGTGCGACAGCGCGGTGATTCCTCCCAGGAGGAGGAACGGGCCCCAGTCCACCGCGAAGTTGGCGACCGAGGCGAACATGAGCCACTTGGTGTCGCGGAAGATGCCACGCCAGCGGTGGGGCTGGGCGGGGCGCTTCCAGAGCGCATCGCCGGTGCGGAAGTAGGCCCCGAGTGTCTCGCCGAGCGTGCCGACCAGCACGGGCCACGCAAGGCTCATGGCGCCGAAGCCGCGGAGGGCGAGCAGCACCGTGGACCCCTGACGCGCGAACGACCCGAGCAGCGCGTTGTTCGCGAAGTCGCGGAACTTCAGGTGCACGCGCATGCTCGTCTGCAGGATGCCGCTGACGGTGCCGATCGGCAGTGCTGCCGCGATAACCCACAGCATCGGTGCGAGCAGCGGTTGCTTCAGCAGGTGCGACAACGGGAGGGCGACGGCTGCCATGATCACGCTGACCACAATGTTCCAGGTGAGGGCAAACCAGAACCCGGGACCCGCCAGGTCTTCGTAGTGATTCTCGCCACGCTGCACGAGCAGTTCCCGGACACCCGCCTCCCGGCACACCATGGTGAACCCGGCGATCGCGGTTGCGTATGCAAAGACCGCAAAGTCTTCCGGGCTGAGTTTGGCGCCGAGGACCCACTGCGCCAACATAGTCATGGCTTTGTTGGCGACGGTTGCGATAACCATCAGCGTCATGCCGGTGCCGACGATGCGTCCCATCTGACCGATGGGTTGGTCTTGCGCGTCGGGCGCCTCGGGATGATCTTGCTGTTCGGGGTAAGGAAGGGTGGGTGATGATTCCGAAGATACAGCATCCGCCGTCAACGAAAGCGGAGAACGCGCCGGAGCACCTGCTCCGTTCGCCGGAAGTCCGGGTTTTCTGTCCTGCGGGGTGGAGGTCATTGGGGGCGGGGGACGCCGAGTGTACGTCTAACGCGGGATGATGGTTGGCAATTGCCTTTGGTCGGGGTATCGTGGGTCGTTGGAGGAGGTGGCAATTGCAGCGATTCGCGGGTTCCACATCAGAAGGCGTGCGGCGGGTGTGGGACAACCGCGGCATTTTTGCGGACACGAGGTCGTGGCTGGTCTCTGCGCGGAACGCGGCGTGTATCGCGTTCCCGAATGCCCCGGTGCCCGGTCGGGGGAGGGTGGAACAGGTACGGACGTGCGACGGTGAGCGGTACGCCGTGCGGCTTGGCGCCAGCGATCTCTCCGTGCTGTACGAGCTTCAGCGCCAGCACGAGTACGACGCCGCGATCGCAGAGTTCAGCGATCGCATGGGTGTGCGCAGCGTTGTCGATATGGGTGCCAACGTCGGGATGTCCCTGCGTTTTTGGCTGAGGCACTTCCCCCGGGCGCGTGTGGTGGGCGTCGAGCCCGATGCCGACAACATTGAAATGTGCCGCCGGAACCTTGCATTGCTGCCCGGTGCGGCCGGGCGGACGGAGCTGGTTCAGGCCTGCGTAGGCGGGGAGCGGCGGACGGTCGCCCTGGACAGGCGGCGCGGGGCGTGGGGGTACCGGATGTCCGAGTCATCGGGCGTTGGTGAGAGCATCCCCGTGATCACCGTGGAGGACGTGATTTCGCGTTTCGATGGAGAGATCGACCTGCTCAAGATGGACATTGAGGGCGCGGAGGCGGAGGTATTTGCGCGTCCGGCCCCGTGGCTCGCGCGAGTGAAAGTTCTGGTTGTGGAGGTTCATGCGCCGTACAGCGGAGATCGCTTGCGGGAGGCTCTTGACCGCGGTCCGGGCTCGTGGGCGATGTCGCGTATGCGGGAAGGGGAGAAGGCGTCCGTTTTCCTGGCGCGGAGCGACAACGCTTCTCAGGATCAAGGCCGGGCGGGAGCCGTGTTGGAGGGTTGCCGGCTGATCTCAACGGTGGAGGACCACTCCCTTGCCGTGCCGCATCTTTCGGGCCAAAGATTGGGCTCTTGAAGAAAGGGCGGTCATGGCGATTTCTCAGTCGGAGGCGGCGGGTCAGCGGGTCATCCTTACCGGCGGCGCTGGGTTTCTTGGGCGGCTTGTCCAGCAGGAATTGCTGAAGGCCGGCTTTCAGCAGAAGAACATTTTCATCCCCCGCAGGAAGGACACGGACCTGACGGACCAGGCGCAGGTGGCGCGGTTGTACCGCACGGCGTTCCCGAACGCGAAGGCGGACCTTGTCATTCACCTCGCGGCAGAGGTGGGGGGCATCGGCGCAAATCGCGCAAATCCGGGCCGGTACTTCTTTGCCAACATGGCGATGGCGCTGCACCTGATCGAGCAGGGGCGGCTGGACGGGCTCGTGGAGCGCGGCGGAAAGTTTGTGCAGGTGGGCACCATCTGCGCGTACCCGAAGTTCACGCCCGTGCCGTTCAAGGAGGACGAACTCTGGAACGGCTACCCCGAGGAGACGAACGCGCCGTACGGGGTCGCCAAGAAGGCGGCGTGGCAGATGCTCGACGCGTACAAGCTGCAGTACGCGATGAAGAGCGCGTACGTGCTGCCGGTGAACCTGTACGGACCCTATGACAACTTTGACCTGTTCTCGTCGCATGTGATCCCCGCGCTCATCAGGAAGTGCGTGGAAGCGCAGCAGCGCGGGGATAAAGAGATCGTGTGCTGGGGCACGGGGAGCGCGAGCCGCGAGTTCCTGTATGTGGAGGATGCGGCGGCGGGCATCGTGCGGGCCGCCGTGACGAAAGATGACCCGGACCCCGTCAACCTGGGCGCGGGGTTTGAGATCACGATCAAGAACCTGGTGGAACTGATCGTGAAGTTGACAGGCTTCAAGGGCGGAATCACGTGGGACCCCACCAAGCCCGACGGCCAGCCCCGGCGGTGCCTTTCCACCGAGAAGGCGGAGAAGGTGCTGGGGTGGAAGGCGCAGGTAGGGTTTGAGGAAGGGCTCAAAAAGACGATTGACTGGTACAGGGCGAACGCGGCGCGTTAGCGGAGACTGGTGCTGCCGGTTCGGCAAATGATCTGGTCGCGCTCGAATGACGCCCGAAAACCGCCGATATCGCGGCTGGATGTCTGTCTCCGCTCTTACATCCATCGCGGGTCTGCGCGCCACGAACATGATCAATGTTCACCAGCGCCTCATGGAAAAGTCCATGGAGCGGCTCGCCACGGGCAAGCGCGTGAATCACGCGAGCGACGACCCGGCAGCCATTCCGGCGATTGACAAGATCAAGTCGCAGCGGGCGGCCGTGGAAGCGAAGCTGCGGCACCTGGACCTGAACGAACGGTACATGGGCGCACGGGACGGGCTGGCCAGCGTCGTCGGCGACCAGCTAATCGAGCTGCGCGCTTTGGTCGTGCACGCGGGCAACAAGGATGCGATGACCGGCGACGAGATGGGCGCGGTGCAGGATCAGGCGGACTGGATCCTGAAGGGCATTGACTTTCTCGCGAACACATACACGTTTGATGGCGCGCAGATCGGTCAGGCGTACAGCACGCAGTCCCTGGGTCTGGCGGCGATGAAGCTGGGGGGAAAGTCCAATCTTGTCGACGGCGACCTCGAGGCGGCTGGGACGGCCGTTGAGAACGCCATCAATAACCTCGCCGGGATGCGGGGCACTATCGGCGCTGGGCTCAAGAGCGCGGACAGCGAGCGGGCGGCGCTGCAGGAGGAACTCATCAACCTCACGCAGTCGCAGTCGGAGATTGAGGACACGGACTACGCCAAGGAATCCGCCGAGTTTGTGCGCGCCCAAGCCCTGACACAGGTCGCAACATTCATCGCCCAGATGGCGAAGAAGCAGTCCAGCAACACGGTGCTGGCGCTGGTGCAGGGGGCCGCCGCGTCCGCGGGAATCAGGGTGATCGCTTAACGGCCGCCGCGCATCGTCCCGCGGAATCGCGGCCTGTGCACCCTACGCTCGCCCTTCCCATGCACGTCGTGCTGCTCAACCAGGCCTTCCACCCGGACATCGTGGCGACCGCCCAGATGGGACGCGACCTCGCGGAGGCGCTGGTCCGGCGCGGGCACACAGTGACGGCGATTGCCTCGCGTTCCATCTATGGCCAGAAGGGCGCGGTGCTTGCTGAGCGGGAAGAGTTCGCCGTTGCCCCGGAAGGTGTGGGCGACAAGGCGGGCGCGGTCCGCGTACGGCGCGTGGGCTCCAGCCTGTTCGGGCGAGCCAGCACGATCGCCCGGCTGTTTGACTTTGGGATGTTCTACGTCCGCGCGGCCTGGACGCTGCTCACGATGGAGAGGCCCGACGCCGTGGTCGCGTTTTCGACGCCGCCCTATATCGCCCTGCTCGCCCTGTTCTGCCGTTTTTGTCGCGGCAGCAAGGCCGTCTACTGGGCCATGGACCTGTACCCGGAGGTCATGGTGCCCAGCGGCATGTTGAAGCCGAGTTCTCCGGTGTATCGGTTTCTAGCATGGCTGCACCGCCTTCTGGTGCGCAGGTCAGATGCGACAGTCGTGCTGGGGCGCTGCATGCAGGGGCGGGTGCTGGCGGCGCAGGGCGATGGCGGTGCAAGGAACAATGTGGTCATGATCCCTGTCTGGTCGGACGAAGCGGGCGTGAGCCCCGTGACCCATGAGAACAACCGTGTCCGCCGTGAGTGGGGCCTTGGTGAGGCGTTCGTCGTCATGTACTCCGGCAACTTCGGCATCGGCCATGACGCGTCCACCGTGCTGGACGCCATGTTGCGCCTGAAAGATCGCGCGGACATCCAGTTCGTCTTCGTGGGTGGCGGCAAGCGTCGCGCGGAGGTTGAGGCATTCATCAAACAACATGCGCTCTCGAACGCGCGGTACAAGGACTACCAGCCACGCGAACGGCTCGCGGAGAGCCTGTCCGCGGGAGACATTCACCTGATTTCCCTGCGGACGGGAATGGAGGGCCTCATCGTCCCGAGCAAGCTGTACGGCATTATGGCGAGCGCGCGACCGTCGATCTTCGTGGGGCCCGAATCCTCGGAGGTCGCCCGTGTGCTGGCTGAGTCTGGCTGCGGGGTGGTGGTGCGGGAAGGGGACGGCGAAGGGTTGGCCCGCCGCATTGAGTCCTACGCGCAGAATGTGCAGGAAGTCGAGCGAGCGGGGGTGGCGGCGCGGCGCACGTTTGAGGAGAAGTACAGCCGCCGGGCGTCCTGCTCGTTGTGGGTCGACCTGCTGGAGCGCCTGGCATAAACACGCGCTTGGCGGGCGGCGTCGATGGGCCGATACTGTTGGGGCCCTTTCCCCTCCCGACCCCGCCGCCGGGCGGTATTTGTTTGGACCGCCGACTGCATGGACTCGCACCGTGAACAACCACGCCGAGACGCCGACGCGAACCGCGTGGACGGTGCGGCGCGTTCGAACATTGAGGTGGTCATCCCGGCGTTCAACGAGGAAGTGAATCTGCCCCACGCGCTGCGGAGCGTTGTCGGCTGGGCGGACAAGGTGTGGGTGATTGATTCAGAGTCCACGGACCGTACACGGGACATCGCGAAGGAGATGGGCGCGCAGGTGATCATCCAGCCGTGGTTGGGGTACGCCCGGCAAAAAAACTGGGCGTTGGACAACCTGCCGTTCCAGAGCGATTGGGTGTTCATCCTCGATTCTGACGAGGCGATTTCCGACGAGCTGCGCAAGGAGCTGCTGGGCGTCGCGGGGAAGCCTGTCGCGAGCGTCCCTGAGGCGGGCTACTACGTCAACCGCCTCACGTTCTTCCTGGGCAGACCCATCCGGCACTGCGGGTACTACCCGTCGTACAACCTCCGGTTTTTCAAGCGCGGCAAGGCCCGCTACGAGGAGCGTGAGGTACACGAGCACATGATGGTGGACGGCACGACCGCGCGCCTGCGTCACGACATGACGCACGAGGACCGGCGCGGGCTTGAGCACCTTATCGCCAAGCACAACCGCTACTCCACGCTCGAGGCCCGCGAGCTGCGGCGCGAGCAGATGACCGAGGAGAAGAAGGAGCTGCCGGAACTGGAACGCGGCATCGCCCTGCGCCGGTTCCTGAAGCGCCGGGTGCTGCCCAAGCTTCCGCTGTCGGGCGTGTGGCGCTTCATGTACATGTACGTGCTGCGCCTGGGCTTCCTGGACGGCGTCGCGGGTCTCCGGTTCTGCCTGCTGCTGTCCACCTACGACTTGTTCATCTCGCTCAAGCTCGCGGAGCAGCGTTCCCTTTCGGGCGTGAGCAATGGCGCACCGGTACCGGCGCCGTCGTCTGCAAACAAAGGCGGACTGGCGATCCCGGAGGGAGATGTGGGTCCTACGTCCGTCGCCCACCGGGCGGACACGCCGAAGACTGTCGCTGCGGTCGCGTCCCCGCCGGTTCTCGTGCCCACGACCGCACCTGGTCAGCCCGCGGTTCCGCGGACGCTTCCACCGGGCGCCGAGCCTTGTGGGCCCGTTCCCGAGGTACGGCGTGCCGCTGCCGATCGCCTGGCGGTCGAGCTCAATCCGACGCAGATGCCTCCGGGCGACTTCCCGCCCGTGGGGAGCGTCGCCGTCTCGATCCTTGTTCCGGTCAAGAACGAGCAGCGGAACATCGTCGAGTGCCTGCGGCGGTGCCAGTGGGCGACAGAGCTTGTTGTGGTCGACAGCCAGAGCACAGACACGACCATCGAGCTCTCCCAGGCGATGGGTGCGGAGGTGTACCAGTTCTCATACGACCGCAGGACCGGCTGGCCCAAAAAGAAGAACTGGGCGCTCGAGAAGGTGCCCTGGAAAAACGAGTGGGTGATGATCCTGGACGCGGACGAGTACATGACGCCCGAGCTCGCGCAGGAGATTCGGCGAGTCGTGGAAGGGAAGTGGAAGCCCGAGGGCAAGTTTGCGCAGGCAGGCTGCGGTGACGGCTACTGGGTCAACCGGCGGTTCATGTTCATGGGGCAGTGGATCAAGGGGTGCGGGTACTACCCCTCGTGGAACGTCCGGTTGCTCAAGCACAGGCTCGGGCGCTACGAACGCATCGGAGCGCTGGGTGACACGGGGAGCGGTGACAACGAGGTGCACGAGCACATCGTGCTATCCACGGGCTCGGCGGGCTACCTGAGCAACGAATTCCTGCACTACGCCTACCCGGATCTTTCGGCCTGGATCGAGAAGCACAACCGGTACACGACGTGGGAGGCCCACGCGATGGAGGCTAAAGACGAAGGCGCGGTCCGCGCCAAGTTCTTCGGCGAGCCCATCGAGCGCAGGCGGTGGATCAAGCGGTTTGGACGCAAGTTGCCCTTCCGACCGACCCTGCGGTTCTTCTATTCCTACATCTTCCAGAAGGGGTTCCTCGACGGGTACCCCGGCATTGTCATGTGCCGGCTGCTGGCGTGGTATGAATTCATGTCCATCGCCAAGCACCGGGAGATGCAGGCCCACCGGGGCGAACGGGCGCGTCGCGAGGCCGCGATGACGAGCGGCAGGCCCACCTAGCCTGAGGTGAGGACGCATGAACGAACAGACGCAACAGCACGATGCGGTGGACGACGCGCTTCTGGACCGCGGCGTCAGCCCGTACACCACCCGGGAGAAGGTGGGGCGTGTGCTGTGGAATTCCATCGGTCAGCGCGCATTCCGGTGCACGTTCCATAACTGGTACGGCCTGCGCAACGCGCTCCTCCGCGTGTTCGGCGCGAGCGTCGGCTCGCCGGTCCGTATCCGGCCCACGGTGCTCGTTGAGCAGCCATGGAATCTGTCGATCGGGAACAACTCCTCGATCGGCGACCGAGCTGTGGTGTACTGCCTGGGAAAGGTCACGATCGGCAACCACGTTTCAATCTCGCAGGGCGCGCACCTGTGCGCGGGCACCCATGACTACCGGAAGCTGGACATGCCCCTGCTTCGGCCCCCGATTGTCATCCACGACTACGCCTGGATCGCGGCCGATGCGTTCGTGGGACCAAACGTGGTAGTGGGGGAGGGTGCGGTGCTCGGCGCCCGGGCGTGCGCGATGAAAAACCTCTCCCCTTGGACCATTTTCTCCGGCAACCCGGCGCAGGCGGTCCGGCAACGCGAACGGCCGACGCAATGCTGATGGTCAGGGGAAGAGCGAGCGACGCCACCGGGGTGGGGATACCTTGTCGCCCTTCGACGTCCGCAGGGTCTTAAACATGGCTCACGAGGTACCGGAATTCGGATTCACATGCGAGGAAGCACGCCACACGGCGGCGTACCTGCGTAGCCCCATTATGAGCCTGCTGCCGGGGGACATGAAGGGGAAGCGGGTGCTCGACGTGGGCTGCGGGAACGGGTACTGGTGTGGGCAGTTCCTGAGCATGGGGGCGACAGTGGTGGGTGTGGACGCGTCCGAGCAGGGGATTGCTGTGGCGCGGAAGGCGCATCCGGGCGGGCGGTTTGAGAACATTCTTATACAGGACGACCCGCTGGGTGTTCTGCAGGAACAGGCTTTCGACGTCGTGGTCTCCACGGAAGTGGTCGAGCACTTGTACGACCCGCGTCAGTGGGCCCGCTCGTGCTTTGCGGCGCTCCGGCCGGGCGGCGCGCTGATCTGCACCACCCCGTACCACGGGTACCTCAAGAATGTCGCGCTCGCCGTGACCGGCAAGATGGAGTCACACTTCACCGCGCTGTGGGACGGCGGGCATATCAAGTTCTGGAGCCGCGAGACGCTGTCCACGCTGCTGAAGGAAGCGGGGTTTCGTGATATCCAGTTCCGCGGCGCAGGGCGGGCGCCGTACCTGTGGATGTCCATGGTCCTGCGTGGGACTCGGCCTTCGTGATCGGAAACGCATGAGCAGCACGCCGATGCGCATCCTCCACTACCTGCCCTCGCTGGACCCCACGCGGGGTGGGCCGGTGCGCGCGGTCACCGACCTGGCCAAGGGGCTGGCGTCGCGCGGGCACACCGTGACGCTCGCGGCTACGAGTTTGGGCGAGCTGCCCGAGGGCGGCAGCAACGGCTTCCAGGTGGTCCGCATCGAGGGCAAGGAGGTCATCGAGAAACCTTTTTCATCCCCCCAGCGCGTGCGGGCGCGGGCCCTGTTGGATGCGCACGACATAGTGCACGTGCACGGGGCGTGGTCCACCTCCAACCTCACGTTTGCCCGCCACGCTCGCCGCACGGGCAAGCCCTACCTCGTCAGCCCTCGCGGCATGCTCGACGACTGGAGCATGGCACAGAAGCGATTCAAGAAGCGGGTGTACATGGTGCTGGCCGGACGAACGATGTTCGAGCGTGCGGCGGCGGTGCACTGCACGGCCGAGGGAGAGCTCCGCCAGTCCGGGAAGTGGTTTCCAAAGGGCCATGGGGTCGTGCTTCCAAACTTCCTCGACCTCAACCCGTTCCGGAATGCCCCGGGGCCGGCGGAGGCGCTGGCGACGGAGGAGGCGGGGCTCAAGCGCGGGCGCGCTCGCCAGTTTCGTCGGCTATTGCCGCGCAGATTCCGCTGCGGGCGCCGTCGAGTCTTTGCATCTGGATCACTATCCAGGCTTCACCGAAGCTGAGATCACGCGCCTGGCGGGAACGACAGCGGAGCGACATCAGCTTATCGACCTTCTGATCATTCATCGCGCCGGCGCGGTGGCGCCACGCGAGCCTATCGTGTTGGTCGCCGCGCTTGCAGAGCACCGGGCTGAGGCATTCACGGCCGTCGCCGACCTGATGGACTATTTGAAAACCGACGCGCCGTTCTGGAAGCGCGAAGTGAGCGACGGCCAGAGCCGGTGGATCGAACCGACTGAGACCGATCGCGCGCGGCGTGCAGCGCGAGGAGATTGACATGAACGACACGCCGCCCGCCGGGCGCATTGACACCGATCTCGTCTTCAAATCGGTGCAGATCGCGGTGCTCACAGTTTCCGACACCCGCGATGCGGAGAGCGATACGTCCGGCGCGCTTCTGGCGGAACGCATCGTCCGCGACGGCCACAAGCTCGCCGCGCGCGCCCTTGTCCGCGATGACGCGGCGGCGATTCAAGAGACGGTCCGCGGTTGGATCGCCGATCCGGGGATCGACGTGATCATTTCGACAGGCGGGACCGGTCTCACAGGGCGCGATGTTACGCCCGAAGCGCTGACGCCGCTTTTCGAGAAGGAGATCGAAGGCTTTGCTATGGTTTGGCACATGCTCAGCTACCAGAGCGTGGGCTTGAGCACGCTGCAGTCACGCGCTTGCGCCGGCGTTGTGAAAGGCAAGTTCATTTTCGCCTTGCCCGGTTCGAATGGCGCTTGCCGCGACGGCTGGGACAAGATCATCCGCTGGCAACTCGATAGCCGGCACATGCCGTGCAATCTGGTCGAGATCATGCCGCGTCTATTGGAACGCTGAGATGAGCGAGCGTCTGACGCATCTGGATGAGAGCGGCAAAGCGCGCATGGTCGACATCTCGGGCAAGGCGGCCACGACGCGCGAGGCGGTCGCTGAAGGTCGCGTGCGCATGTCTCGCAGTGCGTTCGAGGTTGCGCGCAAAGGTTCTACCCCGAAGGGGGACATTCGCGCCGTCGCCGAAATTGCGGGCGTGATGGCTGGTAAGCGCACGTCGGAACTCATCCCGCTTTGTCATCAACTGCCGCTGTCAAGTCTCGTCGTGGAGATTAAGCCCGATGACGTGACGAGCAGTTTCGTGATCACTGCGCGCGCGCGAACGACGGCGCAGACGGGGGTTGAAATGGAGGCGCTCACTGCGGTGTCGATCGCCTGCCTCGCAGTTTACGACATGCTGAAGGCGATCGACAAGGGCATGGTCATCGAGCGCGTGCAGCTCGAGGAGAAGCGGGGCGGACGATCGGGCCACTATCGCCGGTCGACGCGCACCCGCCGCCAGTCGCGGTGATCGTCCTCCTCTCGATTCCGCAGAAGGTCACGGCGTGGCAGCTGCCGCCCGAGCAGGTGACGCGCCTGCGCGCGGCCTGTCCCCAGCACGAGTTCCTCGACGCCCGCACGCCGGAGGCACGCGAGGAAGGACTGGCCCGGGCCGAGGTGGTGTGCACGTGGCGGCTGTCTCCCGAGGAGATCGCCGCGGGATCGCACCT
>CALLYM010000290.1 GCA_937858155.1 uncultured Phycisphaerales bacterium
TGATCCTGCCAGACCCGATCAATCCCCCATCCCGGGTGCCCAGCTTCACCAAGAAGATCCTGGAACCCTTCGGCATTGACCTCGTGGTGCCGCAGCTCCAGTTCATCTTCAGGCTGCCATCGCGTCGGCAGCGTTCGATTTCACGAGCGCGAACGGCGGCAGCCCATTCGTATCGAGACGGATTCCAAGTTAGGAGGAAGGTCTCCATGGCGCTGGACGATACCTTCGCTGAGGGCCACGGCGGCCTTGCGGTGCTTGATGAACTCGAACACCAGCGGCAGGACCGAGATGCCGACGATCTCGACCTTGGCGGTCTGGCTCACAAGCTGGATGCAGGCTTCCAGCGTGCCGCCGGTGGCGAGGAGGTCGTCCACGATGAGGATGCGTTTGGCCTTGGCGAGCGCGTCGGCGTGGACTTCCAGGCGGTCGGTGCCGTATTCGAGGGCGTATTCGACGCGCTTCACGGCGCGGGGCAGTTTCCCGGCCTTTCGCACGGGGACAAAGCCCACGGAGAGGGCCTGCGCGACGGCGATGCCGAAGATGAAGCCGCGGGACTCGGCCCCGATGACCATGTCCACACCCTGGCCGCGGAAGGGGTTGGCCATGAGTTCGACGGCGAGGGAAAGGCCGCGACCATCTGCCAGCAGCGGCGTGAAGTCCTTGAAGACGATGCCGGGCTTGGGGAAGTCGGGCACGTCGATGATGAGGGATTGGAGGTACGGGTGCATGGGGGAGAAGGGGCAAAGTGACAGAGGGACAGAGAGACAAAGAGACGGAGTGGAATGCGGCGTGTTGGTGGTTTGGTTGGGGGTTGAGAACGTGGGGGATTTGGGGGATCAACTCGCCATTTTGGTGGCCAACCCGAAAACGTGTGGCATGTTATGGGGGCGACACTGAACGCGTCGCAACGCCCTTCGTGGGGCGGAGGTTGTGGTATGCGGTGCAGTATCAGTGTGGCGTTGCTCGCGATGGCCGGCTTTGCGGCCGGGGCCGCTGCGCAGACGTACGAACAAGGTGGTGCTCGACTTGAGTTCCAGGTGTTTGACCCGGCGCTTGCTCACTGGACGAGCACCGTGAACGCACTCCCCGGCCAGCAGGTTGAGTGGCGAATCCGTCTCTCTTACACCGGGACACGAACAGATCTGCACGCCCCAGGCGAGGCCATCTATCAGCCTGTGATTTCCAACACGGACAACTCCGATGACGCGGGAGGGATGGACACCCTCGGCCCATGGCGTAACGGCGGTATCACGGGTTGGAGCATCCCCGGCACCATGGTCACCGCCGCGGAGGGTGACAGTGGTGCTCCTCTGGCCAGTTACGGGCGCGTGAATTACGGGCTTGCGACGACGACCGCCGCGACATCGAACATCATCACCACTTTCCGGCATTCCAATGGCGGCGATGGCGCACCGGCCGGCACGCACCTGCGTGTCGCGGGCAACTTTATAGCACAATGGCCCCGCGACCTGTCAGGGCCTGTGCCGCCACTCGATGTCACCACCACGGACATTCGGAACATTATTGACGGAGTCCATTCCGGTCAGGGCGCACACGGGTCTTCGTCGCCGCACGTGGAAGGGCTCGTGGACATGGTGACGTTCCGTGGCGCGATTCTGCTCAGCGCGAGCCCGGGCGAGCGCACGCTGCAGATCAGTACTTTCCGCGATTCCATCCGGCGCGTCGGCGGCTCAGGGGCGAACGAATCAGATGACCGGCGGTACTTTGCCTGGCAGACAGGAATAGGTGACATCGGCACCGGCACGCTCGGCCACCGGACGCTGGACCCCGAGTTCAACGCGGCGGAGATCCATGTCATTCCCGCTCCCGCCGGCTTGGCCTGTGCCGTCATCGGGGCGGGTCTCGCCCGGAGGCGGCGCGGTCAGTCTGTCGCGAGAGGAGCGATCGCGTGAAACGAATCGCATGTATTGCCCTGCCTCTTTCCTGTGTACCCCTCGCGGCTGCCCAGACCACATACGAACAGGGTGGGGCGCGGATCGAGTTTCAGGCGTTCAACCCCTCCACCAACTCATGGTCGAACAGCGTTGAGGGCGGCGAGGTCTTTAGCGGCCTGCGCGTCGAGTGGCGGATGGTGCTCACGTACACCGGCACGCGGACGGATCTGTTCGCCCTAGGCGAGATGGCGTACCAGCCTGTGCTGCTCAACGCCGACGTCGTGGATAGCGGCAACGGCGTCGACACGCTCGGCCCCTGGCGGAACGGCGGCGTGAGCGGCAACACCATCGCAGGGTCCATGCTGACCGAGGCAGATGGGTATACCGGTAGCCCCCTCCCCAGCTACGGACGCGTCCGCTTTGGCGCAACACTGACCGGCAGCGCGACGGGCAACACTATTACGACATTCGCCCACCCTGGCGGCAGCAACGGGGGGCCCGACGGCTTCCACTACCGCATCGCGGGCTCGACGGCGACGCAGTGGCCGCGTTCACTCGCGGGGCCGGTGCCGCCGCTGGACGTACTGCAGAGTGACATGGACAATATTTCCCACGGGATGTCTGCGAAGCAGTTGAGCCAGGCCGCGAGCCCGGCGTTCCATGTGCCGGGCCTGAGCGTTGTGCTGCTGCGCCAATCGCTCACCATCAGCAACAACACGGTGGACCCCAGGGTCATTTTCCTCACGGTGCAGCGAGAGAGCCTGCTGCGCGTGGGCGGGGCGACGGGCGCTTCGGAGGGGGATGACCGGCGGTACATCTCCTGGCAGACGAACGCGGGCGACAACGGCAGCCACCGCACGGTGGACCCGCAGATCGTGCCGCTCGTGATGCCGGTGTTCTGGACTCCATCGCCTGGGTCGTTGGGGCTGTGCGGTGTTGCGGCGGTGTGGGGTTGCAAACGTCGGCGGTTCTGAGTTTTCCATGTCCCAAGAAGGAAGTTGTCCATGAAGAGCGTGCAGTTGTGTGCGGTGATCGTGGTGGCGGCCGGGGGCGTGGTGGGAGTGGCTGCGGCCCAGACAACCACGGAGGTCGGCGGCGCGGTGCTGCGCTTTGAGGTGTACAACCCGCTGACCAATTCATGGGCGTCCAGCCTCGGTGATTCCGCGCCGGGACAGCAGATCGAGTTTCGCGCGGTGCTGAGCTACACCGGCACACGCACGGACCTGTTCGCGCTGGGCGAGGTGCTGTACCAGCCCACGATCAGCAACGTGGACAACACGGGCACGGGGGCGCAGGCCGATCAACTGGGCACATGGCGGAACGGCGGCAACGGCGGCAACAGCGTGGCGGGCTCCATGCTGACACAGGCCGAGGGCATCCTTCCGGGCCCAATCCTGAGCGGCTACGGGCGCGTGGGGTATGGCGGGACCGCCGCTACCGCGACGGGCAGCAACACGATGACGAGTTTCAGGCATGTGAACAACTCGGATGCCGCGCCGGACGGTTCGTGGATCCGCATGGCGGGCAACTTCGTGACGCTGTGGCCCGGGTTTCTGCCCATTGTTCCAAGCGCTGGTGACACAAACCGCATCCTTCGCGGTATATCTGCGCAACAGCAGAGCCGGGCGCTCAACTCGACCTACCACATCGCCGGCACACAAGACCTTGTGCTGTTCCGGCAGGCGCTCATCCTGAGCGACGATGGGGCGATGCGCGAGATCCATATCTCGAGTATTCCTGAGGCCTTCCGCCGCGTCGCCAACACCGGGACTGACGACACGCGGTTCATCTCGTGGCAGACGAGCGCCTCGGACTCGGGCTCTCATCGCACGCTGACGCCCACCATTCTCCCCGCGACGATTTGGGTCAATGTGCCCTCGCCGGGTGTGGGCGGCGTCGTGATGTTGGCGTTCGCACGTGCCGTGCGTCGTCGCCGACGAAGCTGATTGCGCCCTGCGACGGGCTTGCGACTGCTGTCGCTTCCCGATACAATTTTGTTCTCATGGGGCTCTGTGTCCTTTGTCCCACGGAGTCTGGTTATGTGGGAAGCTTTGATGAGTGCACGTTGGTCTGCGCGCTCACGCCGCTGCACCGCCGCGGTGCTGGCGGGTGCCGTGGCCTGCGCGGCCCCGGTGATGGCTCAAACCACGACGGAGATGGGCGGTGCCGTGGCGCAGTTCGAGGTCTTTGACCCGAGCGCGAACGGTGGCCAGGGGGCATGGACCACGTTCATGACCGCGCAGCCAGGGCAACGCGTGGAATGGCGCGTGAAGTTCTCGTACGTCGGCACGCGCACGGACCTCTTCGCGATAGGCGAGGTGCTGTACCAACCCACCATCGAGAACGCTGACAATGTGGACGCTGGGGATGGCATCGATACGCTGGGGCCGTGGCGCAACGGCGGCAACGGCGGGAACAGCATTGTGGGCTCGATGCTCAGCGGGGCGGAAGGCAACGACGGCGGGCCGCTGCCCAGCTACGGGCGCGTGCGCTTCGGCGGAACTGCGACGGCGGGGACAGGGTCAAACACGATCACGACGTTCCGCCACAGCAACGGGAGTGACAACGCCCCGCCGGGCGAGTGGATCAGGATCGCGGGGAGCAGCGTGTCCGAGTGGCCTGCACCGTCGTTTGTGTGTGATTGGGTCGCGTGCTCCTACCGGACTCTTCGCGGCGTTTCCGCGCAGCAGCAGAGTTACGCGCTCAACTCGACGTACCACATCCAGGGCACCCAGAACCTTGTGACATTCCGGCAGGCGCTCCTCTTGAGCAACAGCACCGCGCCACGGATCATAAACATCAGCACGTTCGACACGGCATTCCGTCGTGTCGCGAACACCGGGTCGGATGACACCCGGTTCATCTCCTGGCAAACCAGCTTCTCCGACTCTGGCTCCCACCGCACGCTCTTCCCCGCGATCGCTCCCGCGACCGTTATCGTCAACGGCCCGGTCTGCGACACCATCGACTTCAACCGGGACAGTGTGTTCCCCGACACCCAGGACCTGACCGACTTCCTCAGCGTGTTCGCGGGAGGTGCATGCCCCACCAACAACTGCGGCGACATCGACTTCAATAACGACGCGATCTTCCCGGACATCGCGGATATGGACACGATCCTGCGTGTCTTTTCAGGCGGGCCGTGCGAATAAGCGATCGCACCGGGCTGAGTGGAATACTGCTCGTCCCGCCCCGCTCTCCTCACCTTTGTTGCGCGGATATGCCCGGGCGTCCCTCCCGCCGCGCACTGATACTCTCCGGGCATGGCAAGACCAGACCCCCAGCGCCCCGCCAGCCGCTCCCCGCGCGGCATCGAGACTGTCGAGCCCATCGGTAAGCGCGTCCTCATCCGCAAGGACGACGACAAGAAGCAGACCAAGGCCGGCATCCACCTGCCCGACAAGATCGAGATCCCCACACTCACCGGGCGCGTCGTCGCCATCTCCGCGCAGGTCGAGCGCGACGCGGACTACCCCCTTGAGAAGTACGACCGCGTGCTATTCAACCCCAAGCACGCGATCCCCGTGGACTTTGAGGGCGACAACCGCCTGTTCGTCATCCCCGTCGAGGACGTGGTCGCCGTGTTCCGGCGGGACCTTGCCGAGTGACCGCCGACGCGTGGCCCACCGCTCCGCATCCACCCGCCGTGACGCATGCCCCCGCCGACGGATCAACTCCGCAAGCCCCTTGAGCAGCTCCCGGGCGTGCTGGAGGTGCCGTGCGCACGCCCCCGCGCGGGCGGCCGTGGCCCGATCACCTTCGACATGCGCCCGCCGGGCTCCAAGAGCCTGACGAACCGCGCGCTGCTGCTCGCGGCGCTCGCCGCGGGCGAATCGACCATCACCAACGCGCAGACCGACGGCGACGACACACGGCGCATGATCGATGCGCTGCGCCACCTGGGGGCGGACGTCCGCACCGACGAACGCGTCCCGGGGGTTGTGCGCGTCTGGGGGCTCTCGGGCCGCCCGCGTGCAAGCCGATCGGGTGCTGCGGGCTGCGTGCTGAACCTGGGCAACGCGGGCACAGCGACCCGATTTCTGGCCGCCGCCGCGGCCCTCGCGGACGCACCGATCACGATCGATGGCAATGCCCGCATGCGCCAGCGACCCATCGCGGACCTTGGGGACGCGCTCCGCCAACTGGGGTGCGGCGTGGATTACCTGGGCGCACCCGGATGTCCGCCGGTCCGCATCACGCCCATCATGACGGGGAACGGGCCGCCCGCCGACCGCATGGTGACACTGCAGGGCTCCACCTCCAGCCAGTTCATCAGCGCGGTGCTCATGGCGGGCGTGTTTCTGCCGGGCGGTCTGACGGTGAGGGTCATGGGCGAGGTGGCGAGCCCGTCGTACGTGCGCATGACGCTGTGGCTGCTCGCGCGGTCCGGGGCGTGGGTGCAGTCGTCCGATGACCTGCGCGTGCTGCGGGTGCGGGGCTTGGGCAAACTGGAGGCGGGGCTTGCGTCATTCCAGTACGAGGTGGAGCCGGACGCGAGCGCCGCGACCTACTTCCTGGGCGCCGCGGCGATTGTGCAGGGGGTCACGTGCCGTGTGCTGGGGCTGTCCCACGCCTCGGTGCAGGGTGATGCACGCTTCGCCCCGCTGCTGGCGCGGATGGGCGCGAAGACGCAGCACGAGGCGGGCGCGAACGGTGGGCCGGCGGGGGACGCGTTCATCGCCGTGACCGGCGCGGGCGCGGTCGAGCCCATCCTGGCCGACATGAGCGACATGCCCGACGCGGCGATGACGCTCGCGTGCGTCGCGTGCTTTGCGGAAGGCGCCAGCATCCTGCGCGGCCTGGGCACGCTGAGGGTGAAGGAGACCGACCGCATCGAGGCTCTGCGGAACGAACTGACCAAGGTGGGGGTGCGCGTGGAAAACCCGGTGAGCGGGGACGACGGGGCGATGACCATCACCCCGCCGCCGGGGGGCATCGACTGCTCGCCGAGCGCCCCCCGCGTGGAGTTTGACACCTACGACGATCACCGCATGGCGATGGCACTCTCGCTGATCGCCCTGCGCCGCCCCCACACCTTCATCCGCAGCCCGCGCTGCGTCGAGAAGACCTACCCCGCGTACTGGCGCGACCTCGCGGACCTCATCGACACGGTGGGGAGCGGGTAAGCGCCACGCCCCTCCCCCACCAACAATCCCCCGCATGCGCCACCTGACCCTTATCACCACCGGCGGCACCATCGAGAAGACCTACGACGAGCAGTCCGGCTCGCTCGAGAACCGGCGCAGCATCGTGGACCGCATGGTGAGGCGCCTGCGCCTGGAGGACACCTCCATCTCCACCATCGAACTCATGAGCAAGGACAGCCAGTTCATGACGCCCGAGGACCGCGAGACCATCGCCGAAACCGTCGAGGCGGTGCTGCGCGTCAAGCCCAGCGGCATCGTCATCCTCCACGGGACCGACACCCTGACCCTCACCGGCGAGCACCTGCACAAGAAGTTCCCGTCGCCCGGAGTGCCCATCATCCTGACGGGCGCGATGCGGCCCTTTGAGATGCGACGTAGCGACGCGCTGCAGAACCTGACCGAATCGCTGCTCGCCGCGGGCATCCTGCAGCCCGGCGTGTACTGCGTCACGCACGGGCGCGTCCTTGCATTCCCCGGCATCGTCAAGGACCGAGTGCGGGCGACGTTCGTGAAGCCGTAAGCACCCCCACCGCCGAGGACCAACCGTGCCCACCCCCGCCGACAGCACCCCGCCGACACCCCCCACCGCTTCGATCCTGCGGCGGCTGCGCCTCTACCACGCGGGCGTTCTCTCGTTCGCGGAGATGGTCGAGCCCGTCCGATTCGTGCTGGACCCGGCGACCGGCCAGCCCGTCCTGCCCGTCGTCGGGCGTGCGCTCGATGAGGGCTCGGTGCTGCTCTTCCTGCCCGACGATTCGCGCCCCGATTGCCTGCAGGTCAGCGCCTCGCCCCGCGAGATCGACCCCAACCGCGAGGAAGCCTGCGACCGCCACGGCGCCTACTTCGGCAAGCCCGCGCACGCACGCTGGGCCATGCTCGAAGTCGAGAGCGTCAAACGCCTCGGCGATGTCGTCGATGGCGACCTGGTGCGGCTCGCGAACCCGCTCCGACGGCATGAAGGACGCCTGTGCCGTGCCGTGAACGAGCACCCGCAGGCACTCGCCGCGGCGTGCGAACGCCTTGCGGGAGTCGCCCCCGGCGAGCCCCGCATGGTGGGCGTGGACCCTTGGGGCGCCGACGTCCGGGCCCGGTTTGACATCGTGAGGCTGGAGTTCCCCGAGCCCGCCAGCACGCCCGACGAAGGACGCGACCGCCTCGGCGGCCTGCTGGGCATCACGCTCCCCCCCTTCCCGAGCGCAGCGTGAGCACACCGAACGGACATGTCCCGCTCCGCGAAGCGCACGCGCACCTGCACCTGCTCGGGCGTTCGCTCACCATGCTCTCGCTGGCGGGCTGCACGTGCCTTGAGGAGTGCATGCAGCGCGTGCGGGCGGAAGCATCACGGCTTGACGCGTCCCAGCCGCGCGGGCATTGGCTCCTCGCGTGCTCCATGCGCGTCGAGGGCTGGCGCGAGCCCCGCTGGCCCACGCGCAGCGAGCTGGACGCCGCCTGCCCAGGGAGGCCGGCAGCGCTGCTCTCGTTTGACCATCACAGCGTGGCGGCGAACACGCCGGCGATGCACGCCGCCGGCCTGCACGACCACTCGCCCAACCCTGAGGGGGGCGTGATCGTGCGGGACGGATCAGGCACGCCCACGGGTGTGCTGCTGGAGTCGGCCGCGAAGAAACTGTGGGGAACCGCGCCCGAACCCGCGCCGGCGGAGCGCCCGGGGCTTGTGCTGGCCGCGCTTGCCCACCTGCACGACCTTGGGTTCCGCGAGGTGCACGACCTCATGACGCCGCCGTGGCTCGGCCCGCTGCTCGCGGACTTGTCCGACCGCGGCAATCTTGTGATGCCGGTCGGCCTGTACCCGCTGCTCCCGGACCTTCCCGCGCAGGTGGAAGCGGCCCGGACGTTCGCTCGGCGCGACGTGACGCTATTGGGGGGCAAGGTCTTCGCGGACGGCACGCTCAACAGCCGCACGGCGTGGATGCTCGATCCTTACTCGGACGCATCACCGGCGCACCCGCGGGGGTTGGCATTGATGCACGAGGCCGCGCTGCGGACTGCGATGGAGCAGGCGGGGGGACTTGGGGTGGGGCTGGCGGTGCACGCCATCGGCGATGCGGCGGTGCGGGCAACGCTGGACGCGTGGCGGGGTGCATCCGGCGGCGTGAAGGGCGGTCACGTCGCGCGCGCGCGCAGCGGTGCACCGAGTCTCCGCATCGAGCACTGCGAGGTCGTCGACGAGCAGGACGTGCCGCGGTTCGCGGAGCTTGGAGTCGTGTGCAGCGTGCAGCCGTGCCACCTGCTCGCCGACATCGAGGTGCTGGAGCGGGCCCTGCCCCACCGCCTGCACCGCGTGCTGCCGCTGCGCGGGCTGATCGACGCGGGCACAAGGCCCGGCGAGTCGCTGCTGTTCGGCAGCGATGCGCCCATTGTCCGCGCGGACCCGGCTGATTCGCTGCGGGCGGCGGTGCATCGGCGCCGCGCGGACATGGCGGCGGCACGCGCCATTGCGCCCGAGCAGGCGCTGACCATGGACGAATCGGTGCGGTGCTTTGCATGCCGGGCGTGACGCCTGCGCCTGCAGGGGCACATCGGGCGGTGCGTCCTTGCCGGAGGCCGTTCAAAAAAGAACCGACCGCTCCTTGCGGAGCGGTCGGCTGAATCACAGGTTCAGGCTGACGGTGTCAGCTGGTGATCAGAAGATGAAGCGGCCCTGGAACTCGAAGGCGATCTCGCCGTCGGTGCTCTGACCCAGGAAGCCGTTGTCGCCGGGGAAGGAGCCGATGAAGCTGTTGAAGAGGCCTGAGGTGTCGTTGAGGGCGTAGGAGACCTGGGCGGTGAAGCGGAGGGCGTTGCTCTCGGTGAAGGGGTAGCAGTTCACGCCGGCCGTGAGGAAGTGCACGTTGTCGTCCTGGGTGGGGGCGACGATGTCGCTGTCCAGGAAGATCGCGTCCCAGCGGGCGAAACCTTCGACGGTCTCGTTGAAGAAGTAGGAGCCGTAGACGTTGATGCCGTAGTCGTTCTCGGAGGTGCCGCCGTTGGGATCGAAGTTGGCGCCAAAGAAGGCCGCGCCCACGGCGTAGCCGGGGCCGTGCCAGGCAGCGTCGATGGTGTACGCGAACGCGTTGTAGTCGGTCGTACCGCCGGTCTCGCCGCCGGACTCGTAGTGGAGGGCGCCGCCAACGAGGACGTTGTCGCCGTTGGTGCTCATCCAGGAGTTGGGGTTGTTGAACTGGTCGAAGCCAGCGCCGGTCACGATGCCCTCAACGCGGGCGGTGAGGCCGTAATCGGCCGCCTCGGCGTTGAAGGGGGTGTTGGCGGTGAAGAAGCCGTCGTTCCAGCTGCCCATGAAGCGCATCTGGTCGTCGGAGTAGGTCATCATGAGGCCCTGGGAGTAACCCTGGCCAAAGAACTGGGAGGTCTGGGAGAAGCCGGTGCCCAGGTGGGACTCGGCGCCCATGGTGATTTCACGCGCGAAGGGCGCGTTGAACTGGCCCCAGCGGAAGGCCCAGCCGTTGCCCATGTCCCACTCGCCGTAGACGTCGTCGGACTGGAACGAGGAGATGGCCAGCGCGTCAGAGCCGCTGCTGGTGCTGTCGTCGAACTCGCTGCTGGTCACCTGCACCTTGTAGGTGAACTTCTTGCTGCCCACGTGACCGCCAAAGCGGAAGCGGACGAGGGGGTTGCCGAAGCCCTGGGTGAGGTCGTCGGTGTCGCCCACGACGTCGCTGTCGCGGAAGGACGCGCCGAACTCGAGGAGGGCAGCGCCGCCGACGGTGAGGCTGTTGTCACCGCTCGCGTCGGACATGGTAAAACCGGAGGAGTGGTAGTTACCACCACCCTCAGCCATGGCCACGCCCGTGATGCTGAGGGCGGCGCCGGCAACCAGAACAAGCGTCTTCTTCATCTATTGACTCCTTCTTGCAGTCATCCAACTCGAAGCGAATGCTTCAGACGAGGCCCGTAAAGGCAGGACTTCTCCGACCGTCGGGACGTTGCCCCTCCAAAGACCTCGCACACAGGCCGCTCCAAACGGCCTAGAAACTCCGCACTTCGGGGAGACCGCCTCCCCACCTTGTTGTCTACCGGCGTGGACGCCGGATTGGACCAGAATCACCTTCCCACCCACCACCGGCAGCTTTCAGAGCAGAAACCGATGCCTGATTGCCCGAACGGTCACGAACGTTTCATCGCCGGGATTTTGTACACCGCAATCTTGTAGGACGCCAGCGCGTCGTTTCGTAGGGCCCCGTTCTGGAAGGGTGTACGGGGTCGGATGGTAGCGGGCACTTTACCTCTTTCCAGCAGCATCGGAGACTCGGAGAGAATCCCCACAACTTTTCCACTTTGGTGCTCCACCCTGGAAGGGGATTCCTTCGCGCAATCTTGTTGCGCTTCGCGCAAGTATTTGTCAAACAGGGGTATTACACTCGCAGACCTTGCGCGGAACGCAAATCGTCCTATGACATAAATTGTTTGATGACAACGATTTACACATGAGCTCCCGCAAACACATCCTCGTGGTCGACGACGAGAAAGATCTTTGTGATCTGATTTCCTACAACCTCAAACGTGCCGGCTACGAAGTCGCTGCGGTGCACACGGGCCGGGATGCACTGGATTACGTGTCTGAAAAATCACCTGATCTCGTGGTCTTGGACGTCATGCTCCCTGAGCTGTCGGGCACCGAGGTCGCAAGCCGTATCCGCTCGAACCCAAGCACGGCGGCGTTGCCCATTGTGATGGTGACCGCGAAGGGAGCAGAAGTTGATCAGTTGGTCGGGCTAACGGTGGGCGCGGACGACTACATCGCCAAGCCGTTTTCCACCAAGATCCTCCTGGCACGCATCGAGGCGGTGCTCCGACGGGCGGGGGGTACTCAGCAGGCGGGCAAGGCGATGGCCATGGGCGCGATCGAAGTCCACACCGACACCCATGAGGTCCTGGTGGATGGCGAGCCGGTGAAGCTCACGCTGACGGAGTTCCGGCTCTTGTCGGCGCTGATCGCCGCCGGGGGGAAGGTGCTGTCCCGGTCGGTGCTCATGGCCCGCGCGATGGGGCCGGGGATCACCGTGACGGAGCGCACGATTGACGTGCACATCACCAGCGTGCGCCGGAAGCTGGGGAAGCACGCGGGCGTGGTCAAGACCATCCGGGGTGTGGGATACAGGGCGACACCCGAGGAAGAGTCCGTGGAATCGTCCGAGGTTCTGTAGCCAGAGCGGCCCTGGCGCGGCACGACTCTGCCCGTAGCATCCTTCTCATGGCCCGCCGACCGACTGTGCTCAGCATCGATGTAACGTCTGTGACGCTTCTCTGGGCGCCGGTGGTGGTGCTGTGCGCGGGCGTCGTGATAGGGTGGTCCCCCACCTGGCTGCTCAGCACGACGGGACTGGCGGCGATCGCGGGCACGTGGGCCTATGCCGTGTGGGTCGCTCGCCCTCGACGCCGGTGGCTGGACGACCTTGAAGAGGTGGCCGAAGAGCTCGGGGTTCATGTCGTCGATCTCGCACTCGAGGACGGCGACCTTTTCGATGCGGCTCG
>CALLYM010000291.1 GCA_937858155.1 uncultured Phycisphaerales bacterium
GTGAAGTCCGGCACGCTCGGGCCGATTCGAAAGGTCTTTGTGGAATACCACCAGGGCTGGCTCGCCACCGACCTTGCCTCTCAGGGTCAGAAGCAAGCCGCCTGGCGCGCCGACCCAGCCCAGGCCGGAGCAGGCGCGCTCGGAGATATCGCCAGCCACGCCGAGAATCTCCTCCGGACGGTCACGGGCCTCGAAGTGGAGTCGCTGAGCGCCGACATCACCACCTTCATCCCAAACCGCCGCGTCGACGACGACGCGAGCGTAATGCTCCGGCTGACAACCGGCGCTCGCGCGACCCTCACCTGCTCACAAGTCTGTGTGGGTGAAGAAAACGCCCTTTCCCTCCGCGTCTACGGCGAACGTGGCTCCCTCAAGTGGCGACAGGAAGACCCCAACGTGCTCCTGCACACACCCATCGACGCCGCGCCGCGACTTATCACCCGCGCCAGCACCGACGCAGGCCCCGCCGCCGCGCCCGCCACGCGCCTCCCGCCCGGACACCCCGAGGGCTTCTACGAGGCCTTCGCCAACATTTACCGGGGCGCGTTCGCGGCCATCCGTGGAACCACCGGCACCTACCCCACCATCGATGACGGCGTCAGCGGGCTGCGCTTCATCGAACGGTGCCTTGAAAGCTGCCGCAACAAAGGCGCATGGATGAAGGTGTGATAGAGCCGCTCCAAACCACGCTATCCCTCCAAGTCCCTGGAACCTGCCCATGAACAGACTCCTGCTCCTCACCATCCTCACCGCGGCCACCGCCACCGCCCGCGCCCAGCAACTCGGCTTCGCCGATGCGACCGCCCCGGTCGGCCTCGCCGGGCTCACCTCCTCCCGCCTGTGCCTGGCGGACCTCAACTCCGACGCCCGCCCCGATGTCATCGTCCGCGTTACCGAGTCCGGCAAGCCCGACCGCTACCGCGTGTTCCTCAACACCGCGAAGGACGCAGGCACCATCGAATTCAAGGAAACAACGAACACCGGCCTCCCGACCCCCCAGGCCGGCGACTGTCTCGTCTTCGCAGACATCGACAACGACGGCCACGCCGACGCTGTCTTCACCCGCTACCTCGACATCAACAACGACAAGTTCACCGAGCCGGCAGACCCCAAGCGCACCTGCTGGATGAAGGGCAACGGCAACGCCACCTTCGGCGCTCCTCAAGTCATCGAGCCCGCGTCCCGCGCCACAACAGCCTGCATCGCCATCGGCGATGTCGACCACGACGGCCTCCTCGACCTCTACCTCGGCAACTGGTACACCCAGTATGGCGAAAACAACGAAGCATTCACAAACGACCTCATCTACCAGGTGTGGAACCACTGGAACGAATACGCCGACCCCGCCGACGACACCAAGCCCAAAGCCCAGCGCGGCCCGCTCCGCCAACGCCAGCCCGCGGACGCCATCGCATGGCTCCGCAGGCCCCTGACCGAGGACGCCGCGATGTTCGATGAGCAGACCGACCTCGCAGGACGCCCCACCTACGGCGCCATGATCACCTCGCTCGGCATCCTCGAACTGAACTACGGCCGGCGCGCCAACCGTCTCTGGCGAACCGACGAATCCCAGAACGACATCGTGCCCCACGCGCCAGGCACACCCGCCCGCGAACAGGTCTGGCCCGCCCTGCGAGACGTGGCGCCCGTGGTCGCGATCGATGGCGACGCCGACCGCTCGGGAAAGTACCCCGATTGGCTCAAGGAACGCGCCAAGACCGACAAACGCTTCGAACGCGAAGACGAAAAACCCTACCGCAGCAACGGCAACCACTTCGACGCATCGATCAACGACATCGACAACGATGGCGACTTCGACCTCTTCCTGGCGATGATCACCCACGCCTGGGCCGGCCCTTCCAGCGACCGCTCCCGCTTTCTCATCAATAACAACGGCTCCTTCACCTACAACCCGCGCCTCTCGGTTGACCGCAGTCCCGCTGACACGTCCATACACAACTGGAACCAGGGCGACCTTTTCTGTGAGATCGAAGACTTCGACAACGACGGCCGCCCCGACCTCCTCCTCTCAAGCGGAGACTACCCCGACAACCAGCGCCTGCGCATCTTCCGCCAGCAGGAAGACGGCACATTCCTCGACAACACCCAGTGGGCCGGGCTTGACAACGAAGGCAGCGGCCAGATCAGTGTGGGCGATCTCGATCAGGACGGCGACCTCGACATCATCGTCGGTCAGTCCTTCAACCGTCTCGACGCCGCCCAGATCGCAGGCCGCACACCGACCATGAAGGTCTACCTCAACCAGACCGTGGAGCGCCGCGCCGATCGCCTCAAGAACCAGCTCGACCTCGCCGGCGTCCCTGCCAATTCCATCACCCTCAAGCTCACGGGCGACCCGTCAAAGGGCTCCTCGCGAGATGCCCTGGGCGCCATTGTCCGAGTCACGGCAGACACCGACGCGAACCCCGCCACGCCGCCAATCACAATGTCCCGCCAACTCATCGGCATCGGCGGCCACGCGGGCAAGCAAGTGGAGTTCCTGGTGCACGTGGGCCTCGGCGCGGCGAAGAAAGCCGACAAGATTGAAGTCCTCTGGCCCGACCGCGCCGCAACGACATCGGTCCTCGCCGACGTGCCCGCGGGCCGCCACGAAGTTCACCAGTAACCCCACGAGCTTGAATTCCTCCGCGCCCGCGCACCTCAACCGGCGGTGACCAACGCGTGTGAAACCACACGCAGCCGCTCCAGCGCAGCCATCGCGCGGCCATCCCGCACCGCACCCGCCGCGGCATCCACCCCCTCTGCCAGCGTGTCCACCGCTCCACCAACGAGCAGCGCGGCCCCAGCGCTCAGCAACACCATGCCCTGCGCAGGAGAAGAGTCGCCGCGCAACACCCCTTCCGCCATCCTCGAAGCGTGCGTCAAGTCCCCCGCCCTCACGTCCTCCATCGTCGCTCGAGACAGCCCCATGCTCTCCACCTCGGCAAGCGTGATGAACCGGCGCGCCACCCTCCCGCCCAAAACATCCCACGCGTGAGTGCCCGCCGTGATGCTGATCTCATCCAGCCCGTCCTCGCTGTGCACCACCATCGCTCGCTCACACCCAAGCGCGGCGAGCGCATGCGCCACCTTCTCCGCCATGTCCTCCCGGTACACACCCGTCACCTGCCTCGCCGCGCCCGCCGGGTTCGTGAGCGGACCCAGCAGGTTGAAAATCGTTGGAAAGCCAAGCGCCTGCCTCGCCACCGCCGCGTGACGCGCCGCCGGATGGTGCCGCACCGCAAAGCAGAAGCACACGCCCGCCTCCCGCAGACACGCGGACTGCTGCTCGGGCGTCGCGTGCACGTTTACCCCAAGCGACTCCAGCAACTCAGCGCTCCCGCGCCCCGTCCGGCTCTTGTTCCCGTGCTTCGCCACCAGCACCCGTCGCCGCCCCGCCCGCGCTCCCACCCCCGCCACCACCTCGCGGGTGTACGGATCGGGATCGCCGCCGAGCTCGCGCTCGA
>CALLYM010000292.1 GCA_937858155.1 uncultured Phycisphaerales bacterium
TCATTTGGCCTGCCGGGCCGCCTGCCAGGCGCGCGGGTCGGCGAGGAAGGATTCGTACAGGTGCTCAACGTAGTCGGCATTGCCACCATTGAGTGGCGCAGGGCCTGTCGAGGCGGGCTCGCGTGGATTCATGGATGGGTCGAAAAACAAAGCACGAGTCTAGCCCAAAGAGCCAGATTATGGAACGTGCCCGGCGGCGCCGTTCTACAGGTGCAGCGGCCAGTTGTCTATTTCTCCCAGCATCCACAACTCGTAGCCGACGAGACCCACATAGCCGCTCAACACCAGGTACAACAACAGCTCGACACGGAATACGCCGAGGAAGCGATAACCGGCCAGCATCACCATGACCGCCACGCTGCAACTGGTCATGAGCATCTTCAGCATTGTGAAGGTCGAGGCATCCTTGTACACCACGGTCGCCATCACGGGATTGGCTTCGTGCGCGCCGGATTGCAGCAGGATGAGCGTCAGGAACGCATCGGTCACGCACAGGAGCAGGATGGTCAGGACGACGAAGGCCGTCTTCTGGGTGGCGTTGCTCCAGCCGGCGTTCAGGCTGTTGCGCAGCAGCATGTTGGAGGTGAGCACGGACGTGCGTCCGGGGATCGCGCCTCCCGGACCCGTGGGCTTGTCCAATCCGCTCAACCGGCGTCTCCCTGCTGCGCTCAGGATGCCACGGGCCGCGGCGCCTTCAAAGCACGCTGCTTGACCCCGGCGCCCCCCACGACGACGAGTTCGGGAATTCGGTCGTGGTGAACGGCGACGTCGTTGTCATCGGTTCGGAGCGTGATTCGAATGCGCCTGGCAATATCCAAGGATCGGCCTGGGTGTTTAACCTCGGAGACGGGTGCGATCTCACCGACTTCAACGGTGACGGTCTCTACCCCGACACCGCGGACATCGACGACTTCCTGTCCGTGTTCAGCGGTGGTCCGTGCAGCACCAATGACTGCGGCGATCTGGACTTCAACAACGACGGGCTCTTCCCCGACACTCTGGACATCGACAGCCTGCTGAGCGTATTCAGCGGGGGGGCGTGTCTCTGATTGTGTGTTACAGTGCGCTTCAGTCGCACATCGCTACGCGTCCGGGGATGCCCGGTGGACTCGGAGGGTGAATGGCGGACAGTGATCGTCGCTCCGGCGCAGACCTCTTCATCGTGGACAATGGCGACGCCGACTGGAAGGTCTGTCAGTACCTTCAGGAGTGGGCCGGGCTGTCTCACCAGTTTGACATCGCGACGGGGTACTTTGAGATTGGCGCTTTGCTCGCCCTGGACGGCAAGTGGCAGCAGGTGGAAAAGCTCCGCATTCTCATGGGCGACGAGGTGTCGAAGCGCACCAAGGCGGCGTTGATGGCCGGAGTCGAAGCGGCCCAGCGGCAACTCGACTCCAGCATCGAGAGAGAGAAGCAAAGGAATGACTTCCTGACCGGAGCAGACGCCATCGTGGACGCCCTCAAGGGCGACTCCGCTGGCTCCTGGGGCAACCAGATGCGGTCCTA
>CALLYM010000293.1 GCA_937858155.1 uncultured Phycisphaerales bacterium
GAGGGAGGAAGGGGAGCGAGCGAAGAAGCGAACGAGGGAGGGAAGCAGAAGAACCGATCGCGGAGGAGCGAAGAGGAGCGGAGAGACGCGGAGAAGAGGAAGAGGCATTGACCGCGGAGGGCGCGGAGGGGCGCGGAGAAGAAGAACGCAGGAACGCAGAGGAAGACGGAGAAGAAACAGAGGGGACAGGAGAGTGGGGAGTGGGTGAAGTGGGAATAGGAGTGGGTGTGGGGGATGGTGTGGGTGGTTTGGAGCGTGGCGGTCGGCGCGGGTGTTGGTGTGGCGGCTGCAATGACGCCCGGCGCGTTGGGGGCTGTGGTGTACGACTCGTAGGGGGCGCAGCCGCAGTTGTCATTCACGATGGAGTGGGAGTACGCGGACGATGTGATGCTCACCACGGGCGCGGGCACGCTGATCGATAGCATCGACATCCGCGTCCAGCAGTTGCCCATCAACCCGTTCGTGGGTTCGGTGCGTCTCACGCTCTACGAGCAGTCGAGCGCGGGCGGGATCGGGGCAGCGTTTTCGACGCTGCTGGTTCCGGCGCCGTCCGCCCTCGGCGCGATGGACATGCACTTTGACTTTCCGGACATCGCGGCCCCCACGGGCACGGTGTGGGTCGGGTGGAGTTTCGTTGGCACGGGCTACCTTGGTGTGTTCCACACTCAGAGTGCGCCGAGTATCGGGGCCACCACGAACCAGCGTGCGTACCGCTCCAACCTTCCGGGCACGGCGTGGACGATGGACACGACAGTGTCGAATGAGAAGCCGATGCTTCGCGTCGTGAGCGTGCCGGGGCCTGGGGGGGTGGGCGTGTGCGTGGTGGCGTGGTTGGGGGCGGCGCGGAGGCGGCGCTGATGGATCGGCGGCGGGCGTTTTTTTTTGCGGGAGGCGGCTGAGGTGACCGGGCATTCCACGGAGAGCTCCGGGGCGTCTCAGGGGTTTTCAGATGCACCAGCTTTCACGCTGGCCTTGCCGTAGCCGACGGCGACGCCCAGCATTAGCAGGCCCAGGCCGATGAAGCTCGCGATACGCCAGCCGGCGGGGACACCGATCAGGTCGAAGGTGACGACCTTGAGGGCGGCGGCGCCCAGCAGGGCAAGCCCCGCGTGTCGGACGGCGGGAATTCGGCGGGTGAACCCGGCCGCGATGAGGGTGACGGCGAGCACGCCCCACCAGAGCGATATCACGGCGCGGCGGGCGGTGACGTCGCTGCTCACGAGCATGACCAGGCCTCCCATGAGGAGGCTGGACGCGATGAAGCCGAGCGTTGCGGCGCAGGCGGCGTGCACCCTGCGGAGGGGCCGGCGTGTCCCTTGATCTTCGCGGGCGCCTCGCGCAACCCACCAGGCGAGGCCCCCGCACGCGGCCGCGACCACAAGCCCAGTCGCGGCCGTGCCAAGGTCGTAGCTCGGGCCGATGTTCTCCACGCCAATCGTCCGCGTCATCGGGCGGACGACGAGGAAAAACCACGCGACGGCCGGGAGGAGGATCAGGAGCGAGCCGCCTAAGTCCATGGCGGTGTGACGGGTGCCACGTGCCGCCGCGTAGGCGAGCACGAGGAGGAGCCAGAGGTAGGTCATCGCGAGCGCGGACGACTGGATGTGCGACAGGCCGACGCAGAGCAGCAGCAGGGGCCAGGCACCGCGCACGACGGCCATGACGGGTTCATCGGGGGCCACGCCCAGGACGGTCGCGATAGCGTGCCGGCCTGACCAGAGCATGAGCGCGAGCCAGAGGGCGGCGGCGATCACGAGGAAGAGGGACCAGCGCGAGAGCGCGAGGCCCAGGACGTGTGCGGCAGGCCGGGCGGAGGGAGTTACCAGCATTGCGGCGGCGCAGGTAATGATGCCGACGCATAGGGCGATGCCCAGGGCAACGCGTTGGAGCGTGAGTGAGACGCTTGCGTCCGGGCGTGAGCGAGCGGACCACCCCATGAGCGCGAGCGCGACGAGCGAGAGTGCGGCGGCGGCGATGGCGGATTCGAGGCCGGGGCCGCCTTCGCTCATCGCCAAGGGGGCCACGCACCGCCAGGCGAGCAGCAGGAAGGGGGCGAAGAGCAGGACGATGGCGCCCATGTCCTTCGCGACGCGGCGGTTGCCCCGGCAGAGGGCGTAGACCGCGATCACCAGGAGCCATGCGTAGAAGATGCTCAGGGCTTGTGATCCGGTGTGGAGGAACGCCGTGAGGAAAACGACCAGGGGCCATGCGGCTCGCAGCACGCTCATGACGTTGGGCGTGGGCGGCGCGGCCTGGGCATCGCGCGGGACGGCGTGCAGGAACATGGCGAGGAGCCAGCACGCGCCCGCGGCGGACATGGCGAGCATCCAGGGCGAGATGGCGAGGCCGGCGACGGTGTCCGTTGCGGTGGGCAGGGCGCCCAGCAGGTCGATCGTGACGAGGCGGAGCGTGGCCACGCACAGGATGAGGAGGGCGTAGACGCGGAGTGGCTTCGCGCGGGTTCGCCATGCGCCCAAGGCCGCCATGACGCCCAGGGCGAGCCACACTGTTATTTGCGTCGGGCCGGAGAGGGCCAGTGCGATGGCGATGCCCAGGAGCACCCCCGCCTGGCCGAGCATGCACTGGGCGATCAGGTGTGCGCGGGAGCGCGTTTTTTCCATCACGGCGAGCGGCGACCCGGAGAGGAGGACTGAAAGAAGGAACTGCCCCGCGCACGCGGTGAGGGGGATGAGCCAGTGGGGGAAGACGCCGGTCTTCTCGGCGTTGTGCGCGCCCAGGAGCGTCCACCACGAAGTGGAAGAGGTGCTGACCGCCACGGCGGCGGCCGCGGCGCGGAATATGTTGGAATGGTGGGTGCGGTCGGGCTGGTGAGGAGACGGGTTTGCGCGGGTGGCTCGGAGGGTGGTCCAGAGGATCTCCGCGTGGACGAGGGTCCAGACGAGCGCAAGCAATCCGTGCGCAAGCCAGGGGTGGTTGCCGCCTTCGCGGAGTGTCCAGAAACCGCCGAGGGCGAGCACACCCCACACGCCGACCTGGCGGACGGGCGCGAAGGTATCGCCCATGCGGTTGCTGAGGACGAGGCTGATGGTGAGGAGCGTGAGGAGGTAGGCGGGGAGCGCCCAGGGGATGTCGGGCGCATTGCTGAACAGGAACGGGACGACGAACCCGGTGACCAGCGAGAGCACGGAGACGGCGCTGAGGCGCGCGCGGGCGCCGATGCCGATGCCGAGCACGGCGACAGATCCCAGCAGCAGGAAAGTCAGCGGCGCGGGGAGGAGTGAGTAGAGGCGGTAGGACGCGTAGGTGGAAACGAAGAGCGCGCCCAGACCGGCGGCGTACGCGCCGAACGCTGCCCACGCGCCCCAGCGTTTGCGGAGCCAGTCGGCGGCGATAAGGAGGGCGGCGCCGAACGCGGCGCCGCCGACACACCGCCAGACGGGCGCGATTCGGAGCCAGCCCTGGTCGTACGCCAGTTTGACGAAGAGACCCACGCCGATGGTGACGGCAAGAGCGCCCAACGCGGCGTACCAGCGGCCACCGACGAGTTGTTCCATCGTCAGGTGCTTGCTTTTCGCGGGCCGCGCGGCGGGTGGTTGGATTGGCAGTGGAGTGGGACGCGGAGTGGGCTGAGGAGCGGTCAGCGGAGGTGATGGGGGCGGCGGAGGCGGTTTGGGAACCGCTGCGGGTGGAGTGACCTGTGCGGGCAGGTTGAATGGAACGGGGTGAAGGCGCTCGAGGGTTGGTGGTGAAGGGGGAGGTGCTGGGTTGGGGGTGACGGGGGTCTGAGATCTTGCGAGTACGGAGCGGAGGAGGTCACGCTTGGAGGCATCGGGGGTTGGGGGCGTCGTCGGGGTTGGCTGCTCGTTGGGTTGCGGTGGAGCTTGAATGACAGGGTCGACAGGCCGCCGGGGCTGGCCGTGTGAGAGGGCGGCCTCGTTTTCGAGCGAGGCGATGCGTGCTTCGAGAGCTGTGATGCGGCGTTCGACTTCCGCCGGGGGCAGGTCGGTTGCGTTTGACGGGGCGGATGGGGGTTGTGCCGAGGATCGCGAACGATCAAACTCGAGACAGGCGACGCGGAACTCGAGTTCGCGCAGGCGTCCGACCCATTCGTCGAGTGGTCCCGTCGGTGTTGCGGGTGGCTTAGGACCGTCGGGCATGTTGAGAGGATACCCGGAGTTGGTTGGTAGCACAGAGGCGCAAAGCCCTGACAGGCGAGGCTCCTGAGCTTGCGCTCAGGGCTCCCTAGTGCGCTGCGCCGCGGAGGATGCGTTCGAGGTAGTGGATGTCCACGCCGCCCTGGCGGAAGCCGGCGTCGGTCATCAGGCGTTTGTGGAGGGGGATGTTGGTCTTGATGGGGCCGACCTGGAACTCCTGGAGGGAGCGGAGGGCGCGGTCCATGCACTGGTCGCGGGTCTCGGCGTAGCAGATGAGCTTGCCGATCATGCTGTCGTAGTTGGGGGGCACGGTGTAGCCGGGGACAACGTGGCTGTCCAGCCGCACGCCCAGGCCGCCGGGGGTTTCCCACGTGTCGATCTTGCCTGCGCTTGGGCGGAAGTTGTGGTCGGGGTCTTCGGCGCAGATGCGGCATTCCATGGCGTGGCCGTTGATCTTGATGTCGCCCTGCTTGTAGGGGATCTTTTCACCGGCGGCGATCTTGATGGACATTTTGACGATGTCGACGCCGGTGATCATCTCGGTGACAGGGTGCTCGACCTGCACGCGGGTGTTCACTTCCAGCATGTAGAAGTTACCCTTGCGGTCCATGAGGAATTCGCAGGTGGCGGCGCCGGCGTACTGGACGGCGGTCAGGAGCTTGGCCGCACCCTCGCAGATGCCGCGCATCTTGTCGCGGTCGACGCCGGGGCTCGGCGCTTCCTCGATGACCTTCTGGTGGCGGCGTTGGAGGGAGCAGTTGCGCTCCCAGAGGTGGATGGCGTTGCCGTGCTTGTCGCCCAGGCATTGCACTTCCACGTGCTGAGCGTCTTCGAGGAACTTCTCGATGAAGACAGCGCCGTTGCCGAAAGCGGCCAGGGCCTCGGTGCCGGCCTGCTTGATGTTGACGCGGAGCGTGCCCTCGTTGTGGCAGACGCGCATGCCGCGCCCGCCGCCGCCGGCGGCCGCCTTGATGATGACGGGGTAGCCGATTTCTGCCGCGACCTTGACGGCTTCGTCTTCATCCTCGATGGCGTCCTTGGAGCCGGGGAAGACGGGGACGTTGTTGGCCTTGGCGGTCTTCTTGCACTCGACCTTGTCGCCGAGTTTGGCCATGGCCTCGGGGGAAGGGCCGATGAACTCGATCTTGCAGTCGCGGCAGGCGGCGGAGAAGTCGGGGCGTTCGCTGAGGAAGCCGTAACCGGGGTGGATGGCGTCGACGTCGGCGATCTCGGCGGCGGCAATGAGGCGGGAGATATTGAGGTAGGACTCTTTCGCGGGCCCGGGGCCGATGCAGATAGCACGGTCGGCGAGGCGGAGGTAGGGTGCGCCGCGGTCGGCTTCCGAATAGACGCACACAGCCTCGACACCCAACTCATGACACGCTCGCAGGATGCGAAGGGCGATCTCACCGCGGTTGGCAATCAAGACTCGGCGGAACATCGGGACTCCGGGGAAAAGGGCAACTCACCATCACGGGCACAGGGAAGAACAGGAGAAGCGGAAAGGCAGGGAAAGGAGCTGCTGACGGTGCCACTCGACGGACTTGCCTCTGTGCGTTCTTTGTGCCCGTCGTCGGGCTCTACTTCAGTGAGAACAGCTTCTGGCCAAACTCGACGGCCTGGCCGTCCTTGACGAGGAGGCTCTCGATAGTGCCGGCTTTTTCGGCCTTGATCTCGTTGAAGACCTTCATGGCCTCAATGATGCAGACGACGGTGTCGGGGCCGACGGCCTGGCCGGGGGTGACGAAGGCTTTGGCGTCGGGGTTGGGCTTGCTGTAGAAGGTGCCGACCATGGGGCTATCGATGCTGGGGCCGGCGGGTGCTGCCTTGGCGGGTGCACCGGAAGGGGCTGGGGTCGGCGCCGTTGCTGGGGCTTGAGCTGTTGCGTGGCTCATCGCCGGGGCCATCGCAGCGGGTGCGCCACCCCCGTTGTACATGACTGGCTGGTGATTCACGACGGTCTGGGCCTGGGCCCCCCGCTTGATCACAATGGACTCATCGCCCTGTTTGATATTGACCTCGGAGAGGTCGTTGCTGCTCATGAGCGCCACGAGATCTTTGAGTTTGGAGAGGTCAATCATGGGGGTCTCTTTGGGGTCGTTGGGTTTCATCAGAGCGTGGACCATGCTCGGGACTTGGGGAGTGTGCAAAGGTTCTGGCTTCCTTTGTCGGTGACGAGGTAGTCGTCCTCGATGCGGACGCCGCCGATGCCGGGGAGGTAGATGCCTGGCTCGATGGTTACGACCATGCCGGCCTTGAGCGGCTCTTCGGCGCTGGGGAGGTGGTGGAGGCGTGGGCCCTCATGGGTGTAGAGGCCAAGGCCATGACCGAGGCCGTGGCCAAAGCGGGGGCCGTAGCCGCGTTCGGCGATGAAACCGCGGGCGAGGGTGTCAACTTCACGCGTGGAGACACCGGCCCGCAGACCGGCGGCGGCGCGATGGTGTGCTTCCAGCACGATGTCGTAGACCTCGGCGAGTTTCGCGGGCCACTTGCCGAAGGCGAACGTGCGGGTCATGTCGCCCCGGTATCCATTGCTGACGGCGCCCCAGTCGATGAGGAGCGTCTTGTTCGCGGCGGTCTTGGGCTTGCCGGGGCGGTAGTGGGGGAGGCTGCCGCTGGGACCCGCGGCGATGATGGTTTCGAAGGCGGGGCTCGATGCACCGCGGCGTTTCATTTCCGATTCGAGGGCGGCGGCGACTTCCAATTCGGACTGCCCTGGGCGGAGCGTGGGGAGGACGGCCTTGAGCGCGGCCTCCTGGATCTTGATTGCTCCCTTGATAAGCGCAACTTCTGACGCGTCCTTCACCGCCCGAAGGCGGGCCAGGATGCCGTTGCCAGAGAGCAGTTTGCACCCGCTGGCCTTCCTGGCGGCCTTCGTGAGGCTTTCAAACTCGGTCACCGTCAGGTGGTCGGTCTGCACGGCGCAGGTGGTCATGCGGTGCTCGGACATGAACCCGGCGACGGCGTCGAAAAGAGAGCCTTTCCGGATGTGGATGTCGCAGAAGGACTTCTGGTGTTCCAGCTCTTCTTCATATCGGAAGTCGCTGATGATGACGGGGCGTCCCCTGCTTCCCTGGTGCGGGAGGAGCAGATAGGAATCTCCGCCCAAGAATCCAGTGCAGTACCCAACATCCGCGGGGTTGGTGACGAGGAAGCACGCCCCGTCAGGACCAGAATCGGCAAGTTCCCGCGCGGCCTGTGTGACGCGCTTGATGCGGGCTGCGTACACATCGGAGGGCCGCTGCCCCGCCCGCGGAGCGCGGGCCGTCGTGCGTGGCGTGGACTTGGGGCTGGGGACAACCGCCGTGGACATCAGCCTCCATCATACCCCCAACCCCGCCCCTTCCGCCTCTGAGGCTGCGGCACCCTTGCTCACCGGATGAAGTCCAAACACCATCACACCCTGCCGATTGCATGTGCCTGCGTTGCACCATTGGTGCTGGTGCTGCCTTTCGTCGTGGCGGCTGGGTGGCAGGTTGTTGCGCGTCGGGGTGACATCGCAGACTGGTCAGCGCTCCTTCCAAACATCTGGTTGCTTGTATCAAGCCTGCTGTGGGCGGCGGGGATCGGAGCGGCGGCGACGGTTGTAGCCTGGCCGGCGGCGTGGCTGGTTGCGCGCCGTGCGGCGGGGCCGTGGATGTGGACGCCGCTTTTCGTGCCGTCGTACCTAGTGTATCACAGCTTCGGTCTGCTTCGGGACCCGACGACGTGGTTGGGGTCGTGCATCGAGCGGTCGGCCGCGTCGCCGCCGGACGGGCCGGGTTGGTACTTCCTGCCCGTGCTGGTGGGGCGTGTGCTGGCGTTCGTCGGGCTCGCGCTGTGGTCGTGGCCCGTGGCGGCGCTGGTGCTGGGCACGGCCATCCGCGCGGCAGAGCCCGAGTTGACGGACAACCTCCGGGTGGACGGTGCGGGCCTGATGCGTCGGCACATGGCGTTCGCAGGGCGTGTCCGTGGCGCGGTGTTCCGGGCGGTGGCGGTGGTCTCGCTCATCATGCTTGGTTCGAGCGTCCCACTGCACTTGTCCAACGCCCCGACACTGGCGGTCTCGGCGTGGCAGGAGGTAGTGCTGCACCCTTTGTCACCCGCGGTGTGGCTTATGGGCTGGCCGCTGGTGGTCATCGCGGGAGTGGGGGCCTGGTTGCTCTCGGGGGCTGCGCTGCGGGCGGAGTTGGACCTTCCTGTGCGAGAGCGTGCGACGCGTGCCGCGGTGTGGAGCACGCGGGCGCTCGTCGGTGCTTCGACACTGCTCCCGCTGGCTTTGTACGCGATGTTTCTCAGAACATGGGGGTCGATCCCCGGGTTCCTCCGGGTGAGCGGCGAGGCGGCAGTCTCGAGCGCCGGCACGGGGCTCCTCGTGGGGGCGGTTGGGGCGGTAGTGTGCGGGGTATTCTGGTGGGCGAGCGCGGCGTGCAGAGGTTCGCAGACTTCGCGATTGCTGCGGGGCTGTTTGTGCGCGATGGTGTTTGCTTCGCTCACGCCTGGGATCATGGTGGGGCACGCGTGGGCGGCGTTCTGGACGCTGGTCTCGGCGCCGGATGCACTTCTCGATTCATCGCTTCCAACCGTGCTCGCACACGCGACACGGTTCGCCGGAGTTGCGGCGCTCGCGGGTTGTGTGTTCGCAGCGCAGGAACCCAGGGCGACACGCGATGCCCGTGCGATGGACGCCGGGGCTTCGTTTATGGCGTGGGCCCGGACAGGAGTATGGTGGGGAGCTCTTGCCGGCGTCGGCGTGGGGGTTGCATGCCTTTCGCTGCATGAGATCGAGTCGTCAATCGTTGTGCAGCCGCCGGGGCTGCTCAGCCTTCCGCAGACGATGCTGGCCAACTTGCACTTTGCAAGGCAGGAAGAAACAAGCGCAGGGGCGATCGTGGTCATCGGGGCAGGGTTGGTTGTGGCGTGGGGGGGATGGATCGGTCGCTGTT
>CALLYM010000294.1 GCA_937858155.1 uncultured Phycisphaerales bacterium
CGCTCGGGGCCTCGACGCGGGCAGGATCATCCTGGTCATCACCTCGCTCCACCCGGCGACCGGCGGCCCCGGCGGCGGCACGGGCGACCCGGCATACCCCGCGTTTTACACCAAGGAAAACCCCCTCGCGGCGGCCCTCCCGATCGAGCCCGCGCTGGACCTCAACGTGGATACACGTCCATTGATCGACTTCAACGGCGACGGCCTGTTCCCCGATACTGCCGACATCGATGACCTGCTCACAGTCTTTTCGGGCGGGACATGCCCGACCGGTCAGTGCGGAAGCATCGATATCAATAACGACGGACTTTTCCCAGATACCGCCGACATCGACTACTTCCTGTGTGTTTTTTCCGGCGGCGCGGGCACGTGCTGAATCTGCCTCCCGGAGAGGGCCCGCGCGGAGGTCCCCCACCGCCACCATCGCTTCTATGGACGGGGGTTCAGCGTGGCCGCGAACGCACGCAGCTCGATCATCTGCGAGTCGCTTAATTCGACCTCGACACCGGCGAACTTCAGAGTTATGACCTTGGCATTTGCCGCGGCCACAAGATGCTCTGTGGGGACTCGGAATCGAACAGTCTCCTCGTACCCACCCGTAATGGGCGCACTGGAATACCCCTTCCCCGCCGACGCCTCCTTCAGAGGGAGTTCCACGCCGTCTGCGAGTATTGTGCCCGGGCCGCCGGAGTACGCGAGCACGCCCTGTGTGGCGGACGTTCCCACGACCGCTCCGTCGACAGAACCCTCGACGTCGTTCGGGCTACGCACCCTGCCCTTGTGGCTTGAGGTCAAAACCAACGTGGTCGAAGAAAGCCTCGACGTCGAAGCTGTTGGCGGGCGCAGCGCGGTCAGCGTGAACACCGCCGTCGTTCGGTCGCTGGTACTGTCGTAGCGTGAATCAATGGACTTGGGGAGAGTACCCGCCGCTTTGGGATAGGGCAGCGTGAGTAACTGCTGGTCGCGTTGGGCCTTGACTGCCGCCTTTTCTGACTTGGTAGGGCCACCCTTGCCGCAGCCGGAAACGAACACGGTCGCGCACAGGATGGCGCCAAGCAACGAACGGTGCGATTGGGGGAAGTGGATAGCCATGGCAGGTGAATGAAATTCGTGGCGAAACCCTAGGGGTGCCAGTTCGCGGACGTCGCCTGGTTAGCCCAACGGCGCATATCCCGCAGATCATCGATGCTCACCGGGCTGACGTGCCCGTCAAAGGCGACCACAACTGCCTTGCCAAAGTGCCTGAAGTCCAGGTGGCCGTAGTCGTCGGGCGAGCGTGACCTGATGAACGGCCCGGGCGGCGCGTCCCAAGGGGAAAACGTCGGGACCTGCGCAATGACGCTCGACGCCACCCAGGGGCCCTCCACGCGGTGGTGTCCGGGCACCACCCCGGAGTTGGATATCGGGTGCGGGCCGCGCGAGGTGCCGAAGATCAGCAGCTTCTCGGGAAGTGCCGGCCCGTCGATCGTTGTCACGTAGTACTTGCCCCACCTTGTGATGGAGGGTTGATGGAACCCGCCGCGACGGGCGTCGCCGCCCACCCACGTGGAATTGATTCCAAAGCTGGGGCTGTACGCATACGCCCACTGGAAGCCGTCCCGCGTGTCAGGACGATCCGGAAGTTCAAGGAATTCGCGCCTGATGGACTTGTCGATGACAAGAGCATCTCGCGAAAAACCAAGGTACGGTGCCAGACGCCACGGGTAGCGCCTCGCATGGCTGCCGTACAGGCGCGCCTGACCGCCATCAGAGTAGAAAACCTTTACCTCGTGCGCAGGGTCCAGTCCTGGAGTCACCCACTCGAGCGGCGTAAAGCCCGGCATCAACGCGCCGCGATTGTCGCTTGCATAGACGGTGTAGGCCATGCCGTGCTGCCGAAGAGCCGACGTTTCCCTCACCTGTTCTGCTGTCTTGCGCGCCTGCGCCAGCGCAGGAATGGTGATGGATATGAGTACAGCGATGACCGCGATGACGACAAGGAGCTCGATAAGCGTGAAAGCCCGCACGCGGAGCGGAGAGCAGGGCCGAGGGTGGCGGGCGCAGGCACGCATCAGTGTTCCGCTCAATCGTCATCGTCGTCGGCACATCGCAGGTCAACACTCTGCACACCCGGAAGGGCGTTTACTTCGGCCACGAGTGCCGGAGCCGTCGCAGCGTCCGTAAGCGAGACCGAAAAAGTCATGTCAAGAGCAGCACCCTGGCGGGCGGTCGTCACACCCTCTAAGCGCCATCGCGACGTGCGGGCGGCGAGCACGCCGGTGACGCCCTCCTGTGGCTGGCCCGCTCCCAGCCGCACGCACAAGGTGTTCAGGTGCACTGGCGCGGTAACGGAAGCCGCCTCGGGCCGAGGCCCCATGGCGGCGAGCGCCATGGCAGCGATCGCCACGAACGGGACGCCGATGACCGCCACCTGCACCAGCCCGGTGCCCACGGCCATGCCAACGACGACCGCGAAGATCACGAACGCGGTATCGCGCGTGTCCTCGACGACAGTGCGGAAACGGACAATGGAAAGTGCGCCCACGAGCCCGAATGCCCGGGCCACATTGTCGCCGATCACCATCGTGACCATGCCCAGCAGGATGGTGAGCAGCACGAGCGTGCCGACAAGCGATCGAGAATCGCGGGAACCTTTCCCGTGCGACAGCCGGTACGTCACGGCGATGACTGTGCCCAGGACGGCTGCGATGGCCAGACGCATTGCCATCGACGTCGCCGCGATGGGCGTGGATACGGCAACGGCATCCTTGAGCCAATCAGGCATGACGCGCTCCCGCACTGATGCCGGAGATGGCGACGGGTTCGTCGGGCAGGTCTAGACCAAGCGTCGTTGCAAACGCCCGCACGCATGTGCGGTACTTCGAGACGCCCGTCGCCTCCAGGCCAAGCTGGTCCATGGCGTCCCGCAGCATCGTCGGCATGGAGTCGTTGAACTTGAACTCACAGATGACCAGACCTTCCAACAGCGATCGCTCCTCACCCTGCTGTTCCATCGACCACGCCCGAGAGACCGAACCCACGATGTCGCGATCAAACGTCACCCGGACCGGACCTTGCGCCGACGCCCCGAAGATTGCCCGGCGCATGTACCTCATCCGACACACCGGTGACAGGTCCTGCATCCGCAGCTCGCGTACGAACCAGTTCTGCGACGCGTGCGCAGCGTGGTCCTCACCGATGACGAGCAAGTCCCCAATGTTTGCCTCGACGCGGCGCTTGCGCACACGTCCCTTGCGCGAGTGCTTCCGCTCCAGAAATACAGATTCCGCGGACCCATACCTGCGCACCCGGTACTTGCGGTTGCGCGCCTTTCGGTCCCGGAAATAGACATGGAAGTCCGGCCCATCGCAGGCGAGGCTCGTGACGGTGTACATGCCTCCGAGCGCTCGGTCGGCGTGCGGATCAGGCTGGAGGACGCCTTCGAAGATCGCTTCGACTTTCCGCGAAACGGCTTCGGTGAGAAGGAACTTCACCTCATACGCGCGGACGTACGCCTGAGACTGCGACGCGCGCAGCGAGGGTGACACGCTCGCCCCCCCATTGTCCGGATGGTGAAGGTGCGCGTTCACTGAAACGGGTTTCATCAGCCTGGTTTGATCCATGGTCAAAATGCGAGGGACGTCTAGAAACACGAGCATATCGCAAACACATACCAACCGCAAGGTTCAGGAGTTGCGAAATTCCCACTCAGAGGTCCGGCTAAGGCCAAGATCGTCTTGACAATCGGCCGCCACTCGGCACGGACGCTTGGCCCGTGCGACGGCTGCGGAGGCCGTCACCTTGGTGAGTGCGGGGAAATCTCGGACCTCCGGTCGATCACCGAATCCCGCGTTCCCGCAATGCGCGAGCTCCAAGTG
>CALLYM010000295.1 GCA_937858155.1 uncultured Phycisphaerales bacterium
GGCGGGATGAACGCGGGGTCGTCCACGTCGATGCGTGCGGTGGTGGTCGTGGCGGCGGCCTCGGCCAGGAGCGCATCGAGATCGTCGCGGCCCCAGGTGCGCAGGCATTCCTGGAGCAGCCATAGGCCGCCCACGTTGCGAAGGAAGCGAGTCGTGCCGTCGAGGCCGAGCTCGTTGGTGAAGTTGGCGAGCCGGGCAGCCTCGGTGAGTACCGGGGCGTCGAGTTCGAGACCCACCAGCGACCAAGTGCCGCTGGCGATGTAGGCGAACCGTTCGGTGGTCGCGGGGATCGCTGCGACTGCGGACGCGGTGTCGTGGGATGCGACGGTGACCACGGGGATCCCCGCGTCGGTCGTGCCACGCACCTGGCCCGGCGCCTGCAGCGGCGGCAGCAGCCCCGCGGGAATGTCGAGTCGGCCGAGGAGCTCGGCAGACCACTCGTGCGTGCGGGCGTCGAGCAGTCCGGTGGTGGACGCGTTGGTGAGTTCGGTGCCCAGGTTCCCGGTAAGCCGGTGAGCGATCAGGTCGGGCAACAGGACCGCGCTGGCGGAGCGCGCCCACAGGGGCCCGGCCTGCTCGGCGGCGAATTCGTCGAGGATCGGGATCCAACGCTTGCCGGAACCCTCCACCAGCGGGTGTTTCACGATCGCCTTGTCCCGTGGCAGGCCCATCTGCAGAATGGGCGAACGGGCGGGGTCTTTGAGGTCGATCATGGGCAGGCCGTCGCTGGTCTTGAACTGGTCGAGGATGACCCAGTTGGTGTACGCCGCTCGGTCCGAGGCCTGGTTCTTGTTGTAGAGGTAGAAACGGCCCGCCTCTTCGCCGCCGTGGCACTTGGACGTGGCGCACGAGTTGATGAGCCACGTGCGGTGGACATTGTCACGGAACTGGCGCATGGTGCCCGGATTCTCCAGCACCTGCACATCGGGGTAGAACTCCCGTGCCCGGAGGTCAAAGAACCACGAAAGCACCTGCGAGGGACGCTGGCGGTAGAACTGGTCGCGTGCCTCGGGCGACACGGGCACCACGCCTTTTCCTTCCACGATGGTCCCCTCGTACTTGTCGAGGAACCGCGTGATCGTGTCCCGCTTGATGACCATCGCGGGCGGGTCCTTGAGGTCGGTCTCGAACACGCGCACGATGTTGATCTGCTCGTCGGTGAGCAGCGGGAAGGCGTCATTGCCTGGCCTTGCCGTCCTCGTGGGCTTGGGATCGGCGCCCGGCTGATCGGGCTTTTCCGCCGCTGGCTTGCCAGGCACTCCGTTGGCCGGATCGAGCTTTGCCGGCTGCCGGGGGTCTGTCTTGGGTGCCGGCTTGCCCTGCAGGGAGTTGAGCTTCTGCTGCTCGACGATGATGGTCTTCAGCTCGTTGGCCGCGCGGTTCGCTGGCTCCTGCGCCAGCACCGCGTCGACTTCCTTGAGCGCCAGCGTCAGGCGCCCGCGCTGGCGCACCCATTCTGCAAGTCGCAGAAGCCCGTCGATGTCGTCATCCGCGATCGCGGCCCGCAGGTCGTTGTACCGCTCCTCCACCGTGGGCAAAGCGCGAATCGCCTCGATGTTGTCCAGCTTGAACACCGTCGGTATGCCGCTGATCGCCAGTACCACCGACTCGCTCGTCACCTCAACCAGCTTGCCCGACACCCGCCTGCGGTCTTTCAGGATGATCTCGGTCTCGTGCTCTTCCGTCGGGTCCTCGAAGGGGACCGCCTTGGCTGGCGGTGAAGTGACCGGCGACGGCTGGCTTGTGACGGGTGCGGAAGTGATGGGGGGTGCGGGGGGTGTGGGGGTGGGCGACTGCGCAAACGTCGTCCACGCCAAGCTTGACGCGACGCACAGAGACGGCAAAGACAAGCGGTGGAGTCGCGCCATGGTGGATACTTTGGACGCCTCGTGCATGCCGACGAAGCAGCGGGGACAGGTGTGGGGGAGGGGGATGGGCGTTTAAGCCCTGTCGCGGCGGCGGCCCCGGACCGCCCCGCACACCACATTGTTCGCGTCCTCCCCGATCCGGGCGCGGCACCCGTTGGTTCCGAGAAAAACCGCCCGTCAGGGCCCCCCGGCTAGAAAACAAAGCGCCCCCGCACGTGCCTGGACAAGCAATCCTGGGCGCGTGCGGGGGCGAAGAAGATGACGAATGGAGAAGGGCGTCTACTGACAGGCGCCGCCGCTGAACACCATGAGCAGGGCGTCGATGTCCGCCGTGTCAGGGAACAGCGAGTCGTTGTTGAAGTCGATGTCGCTGCAGCCGGGAGTCGGTGCGGTGCTGCATGGCCCGCCACTAAAGACGCTCAGGAAGTCGTCGATGTCGGCGGTGTCCGGGAAGAGGCCATCGTTGTTGAAGTCGATGGAGTCGCAGGGGGTAGTGCCCCCGACATCCCAGTATCCACCCAGGATGGTGTAGCCGCCGCCGGACATTTCACCAGCGTCGGGCTGCCCGATGGTGGCATCGACGATGGTGAGAACGCCGTCGGTACAGGTTCCGCCACCGCCATCGATGGTGGACCAGACGATCTCGTCCTGCGCGAGGGCGGGGGAAACGCACACGGCGAGTACCGCAAAAGAGGCTGCTTTCGAGAGTCTTGTGATCATTGGGTCACTCCTGTTGGGTGCGGAAGAGTGCTATTCATCCGATTCGTACTCGAAAGAGAGGGAGACGATGCCGATGCGCTGGGCGTTGGGATCGTCAGTGTTAGTAGCGTTGCGGCCAAGGGTCACGATGATGGTCTGGCCCGCGACCCAGGAGACGACCGCCCCCTCGCCCGTGGAGTACTGGTCACCCGCATCCGGAAGGACTTGCGTCACGATCTGCGTATTGCCCGCGGGGTCGAGCGATTCGCCCGCAGTGGCAAAGTCTGTCCCAGAATTCGCATTTTGACGAACGCTGTAGCGGAAACGGTTGGCACCGGAGTTAAGCTGGTCGTCCTGGCTGAACGACACATCGACGTTCATCTTGTGGCTGGTTACTGCGGTGTCGTCGGTGCACCACTTCAGCCGCAAACGAGGAACGGTGAGCGAAGGGCAGGCGGCGAGATCGCTCGAAGAGGGCCCGACGTAGTCCGCCGGCACTTGGAATGAGACGCTCATGACGCCGTTCGAGTTGGCGCTGCCGAAGGAGCGGACGGAAATGCCACGGTTGGTTACGCTGTTCCAGTTGAACGCGGAGGTCGTCGTAATGCCATTGAACTGGCTACCGGAAACAGTCACCGTCCGCGTGCGGTTGGCGATGCTCGCAGCGGTCACACCGTTGGCCTGGAGGGAAACGTTCGTGCCGGTTAGCACCACGGGCGCTGTCGCACTTGCAACGCCAGCGGGCCCTTGCGGCCCTGCGGGGCCCTGTGCGCCTGGCGCGCCATCGTTGCCAGCGGGACCCTGAGGGCCCTGGGGGCCCGTTGCACCCGTGGCGCCAACAGGTCCTTGTGCCCCGACCGCGCCGTCGTTACCAGCAGGACCCTGCGGTCCCGTTGCTCCGGTTGCGCCCTGCGGACCAGCGGGACCTTGAGCGCCTGGCGCTCCGTCGTTCCCAGCGGGACCCTGAGGTCCCTGTGCTCCCGGTGCGCCATCGTTGCCGGCCGGGCCCTGTGGTCCTTGAGCGCCGGGGGCGCCGTCATTGCCGGCGGGACCCTGCGGCCCTGCTGCTCCGGTTGCGCCCTGCGGACCAGCCGGACCTTGAGCGCCTGGGGCTCCGTCATTCCCAGCGGGGCCTTGCGGTCCCTGTGCTCCCGGTGCGCCATCGTTGCCGGCCGGGCCCTGTGGTCCTTGAG
>CALLYM010000296.1 GCA_937858155.1 uncultured Phycisphaerales bacterium
CTCTTCACGCTCCCCGCCGAACGCACAACATTCCTCGCCAACTCGCTGAGCATCCTGGGCGACGTCCGCAACATCGCCGTCGTCCGTGACATCCCAACCGGGCCCGTCTGCGATTCCATCGACTTCAACCAGGACGCCCTCTACCCCGACACAGCCGACATCGACGACTTCCTGAGCGTCTTCAGCGGCGGCCCCTGCAGCACAGACCCCGCGCCAGGCTGCCACGACATCGACTTCAACAACGACACCCTCTTCCCCGATACCAGCGATATTGACTCACTCCTGAGCGTCTTCAGCGGCGGACCGTGCCTCTAGCAGCACAATCCTCCTCCAAGGCGCGCGTTCCCTCCTGCAGGCGGAAAAATCTCTGGCCACGCGCCGGCCCCGTACGCATGGGTGACGGAGGGACCGCCCGCGCTCCCGAATTGCGGCACCACCGGGGTTGACCCGTCGGTCTCGCGAGCGGTCTATCACAATGGACACTGAGGGAATGGAGGATCACCATGCGTGCTTTCCTGGGTAGTAGCGTTGCCGCGTCGGTCGCGGCACTTGTGGTCGGAGCGTCCGGCGCGGGCGCTCAATGCGTCGACAAACTCTGGGTCCAGGGCGACGGCGTCCCGGGCATTAACGGGCAGGTCAACGCCCTGGTCGCGTGGGACCCGGACGGTGCCGGCCCCCGACCCGCCGTGCTCGTCGCGGGAGGAGTCTTCACCATCGCGGGCAGCGCTCTGGCGGAGAACCTCGCCTCGTTCGACGGGGTGAGTTGGAGCCCCGTCGGCAATGGCGTCAACAATACCGTCAACGACCTCGCCGTCGACGCCAGCAACCGCCTCGTCGTAGGTGGCACGTTTACCAACGCGGGCGGAACCGCCGCAAACCGCGTCGCTCGCTGGAACGGAACCTCCTGGACCACCCTGGGCTCGGGCCTCAATAGCACCGTCAACAGCCTGAAGGTCATGCCCAACGGCAACATCCTTGCCGCAGGAGCGTTCAATGCTTCCGGTGCTACGCCCATCGTCCGTGTGGGTATGTGGGACGGCACCGCCTGGACCCAGGTCGGCACAGGCACAGGCCCCAACTCCACCGTCAACGCCGTCACCGTCCTCAACAATGGCAACGTCGTCATCGGAGGGTCTTTCACCAACATTGACGGCAACACTGCCCTCACCCGCGTCGCACGCTGGGACGGCACCGCCTGGAACGCCATGGGCACCGGCGCGAACGGTGCTGTTAACACCCTCGCCGTCCTCCCCAACGGCGACCTCATCCTGGGCGGCGACTTCACCACCCTCAACGGGCTCACCATCAACCGCATCGGTCGCTGGAACGGCACCACCTTCTCCGCCCTCAGCACCGGCATGAACCAGACCGTCAACCGCATCTATGCCGTCTCCAATACCAGTTTCTACGCCGTCGGGTCCTTCACCACCGCCGGCCCCGCCGCCGCAAACCGCGTCGCACGCTGGACCGGCGCAACCTTCCAGGCACTCAGCACCGGGCTGGGTTTAGATGCCTCCGCCGTCATCGTCGCCCCCAGCGGCGACGTCTACGTCGCGGGCAACTTCACCACCGCGGGCACGATCACCGCCCTCCGCGTCGCCCGCTGGAGCAGCAACACCTGGACCCAGGTCGGCGCGGGCATCAACGCGCCGGTCTACGCCGCCGTGGGCACCTCCAACAACGACTTCTATGTGGGCGGCGCCTTCGACACCATCGGCGGCATCCAGGCCGCGAAGATCGCCCGCTTCTCGAACGGGCAGTGGACCACACTCGGCACGGGAATGAACGGCACCGTCCGCTGCCTCCTCCGCCTCCCCAACGGCAATATCGTCGCGGGTGGTGAGTTCACCAACGCCGGTGCCACCGCGGGCGTCAACCGCATCGCGCAATGGGACGGCACCAACTGGACCGCCATGGGCTCGGGCTTCAACTCCACCGTGTTCGCCCTGGGCGTTCTCTCCAACGGAACCATCGTCGCCGCGGGCGGTTTCTCCGTCTCCGGTGGCAACACCGTCTCCCGCGTCGCCAGTTGGGACGGCACCACCTGGAACCCCGTCGGCGACGGCCTCGGCAACACCGTCAACGACATGATCGTCCTCCCCAGCGGTAGCATCATCGTCGGCGGTAACTTTACGACCACCGCCTCCTCAACCCCCGCCCTCCGCGTCGCACGCTGGGACGGCGGTGCCACGTGGTCCGCCATGGGCAACGGCTTCAACCAGGCTGTCAACGCACTCGAAACTCTCCCCAACGGCGACATCGTCGCCGGCGGGGCCTTCACCCTCTCGGGCGCCACCGTCGTCAACCGCCTCGCACGCTGGAACGGCTCCGCCTGGGTCGCACTCGAAGCCATCGGCATGGACAACACCGTCAACTCCCTCCACCGCCGAACGGGCGGGCAACTCGTCGCGGGTGGTGACTTCATCTTCGCCGGTGGCACCAACGTCAACCGCGTCGCCACCTGGAACGGCTCCACGTGGGTCGAGTACGGGGCGGGCGTCGATGCCTCCGTCGCCATGATCCACGAACTCCCCGGGGGCGACGTGCTCACCGGCGGGACGTTCACCAACGCAGGCTTCTTCCTCTCCCCCTTCTACGGGCGCTGGACCTGCCCGGTCTGCGATTCTGTCGACTTCAACCGCGACGGCCTCTTCCCGGACACCCAGGACGTCATCGACTTCATCACCGTCCTCGGCGGCGGCACCTGCGCCGACCTCTCCGCCCCCTGCTCCATCGACATCGACTACAACAACGACGGCCTCTACCCCGACACCAGCGACATCGGCTCGCTCATCTCCGTCTTCGGCGGCGGTAATTGCATCTGATCCAATCCCAAGCCCTCATGCGCCAGACCCCGGCTTCGTGCCGGGGTTTTTTTTCTTCCACCACACGCAACCGCGCCGAACCATGACCCCAATAACTCAGGGCACTCTGCCCCACAAGGCTCGTGTCTTCTCGGAGTTGCACATGATCACATCCACCGTCACTGCCCAACAGCCCCCGGTGCCAGCGACCGCACACTCAGGCAGGTCTTTGTCGCACCCCGCTCTGAATGCAGTCATTCTCGCCACCGCTGCGACCTGGACCATCACGATCCTCATTCTGTTGTTCATCGTGCCACGGTTCGAGACCACTTTCCGCGACACAGGCCTCAACCTCTCACTCGCCTCCAGATCGCTCTTCGCCGCATCCCGCTGGACGTGCGGCACAAGCCCCGGACAGTTGCTCCCCGGTTTCCTCGTTCTGTGCGTGGTCGGTCTCACCGTGGGTGTCACGCTCGCAGCCATTTCCAGGCATCCCCGCACGCGACCCCTCGCAACATTCGTGTTGCTCGCGCTCGCACTGCTGGGGCTTGCACTGCTTGTGTCAACGTTCGTGGGCCTGTTTGAACCCTTGCTTAGGCTGATCTCAACACTCCAGGGCCAACGCCCCTGAGCAGTCAAAGCACGCTGGGAGCAACCTCACTACACGACAGCCCCGCCGCCCGCACCACCCGCTCAGCCCCTCGCAGATCGTCCAACGTGAACGCCCCCGGGAAGTACGAGTCCACATCAAATACCCCCCCTCCCGGAGGGAGGGTCTGGGGGGGAAGGGGCGTGGGCTCTGCCTGTTCATCGGCCACCGCCACCACCAACTCGCTCTTGTCCCTGGGGTCGCACGCCACGTAGTTCTCCCCCAGCACCTTCACATCCCGCACCACAAACCCGCGCTGCTCCTTCCAACCGCGCCCGCACATGCCGTGCAGGCCGATGGGGCTGCACGCCGGCTTGGGCTCCCGGCACACCAGCCGCATCTCCGTTGGCTCCGCGCCCCCCACTCCCGGCACGATGTCGTAGAACCCGCACCACGACACCCCGCGCCCCGCGTGCCAGTCACTCTCGCTCGCCGGGTCCTCGCTCCCAAAGCACTCCCAATACGCCCGCGTCACGGCCTGCTGACGCTGCAAAAACGTTGGCACTGCAACGCCCGCGAGCAGCCCCCGCACCCGCGCCGCGCACGCGTCGTAGTCACGCCGCACGGGTGCCACAAACCACTTCTCGTACCGGTCAATGTCACCGTCCTCTGGGTCATGCACCATGCCCACGTGCGTGAGACCACTCTTGCGCAGCACACCGCCGCTCGCGGGGTCGTTGGGCATGGTGTGCGCGCACACGCCCCGCACGCGCGGGTCCGCACGGACCCAATCGACGAGCGCCGCGTGCGCCTCAGTCGCGTACCCGCGCCGCCACATGGAGTTCACGATCCCGTAGCCCGTCTCGACCAGCCCGTCGCTGACAGGCGGCCCCTTGAACCCCATCGTGCCAATGAGCGTGCGCCCGCCGCCATCGTCCTTGCGAAAAATCATCCACGCCCGCCACAGTGGCTCGTCAGGGAACGTGTCCATCTTGTCCAGCAGCCACCGCACCGCGGCCGGCTCCCAGTGCTTATTGGGCCAGTCCGGCGCAACGCGGGCACCAGACTCCCGCACCACCGCGCCCTCGAACTCCGCCCGCCCCACAAGGTCGGCCTCCAACTCCGCCCGCGTGAAGGGGCGGAGCGTCAGGCGCTTTGTTTCGATGGGGCGGGGCGTGACGGGCATGGGGAAGTGGAAAGCAAAAATATGAAAGTCAGAACACGCTGCGACTGCGTGGTTTGCACTCCCACATGTCACTATTCACGTGTCGATTGTCACTTTCCCCACCGACTCACATCGTCGCGCTGGTGTACGGGATCAGGGCCATGAACCGCGCACGCTTGATCGCCGCGCTCAGCATCCGCTGCTCCTTCGCGCTCGCGCCCACCCGGCGCCGGCTGAGAATCTTGCCGTTGGGGGACAGGTAGCGCCGCAGGGCCTCCGAGTCCTTCCAATCAACAATGATGTCGCCCGTGCCGGTGTTGTTCGCGATGCGGGGCTTGGGCGTGTTCGTGAAACGGGCAACCTTCGTCATAGGCTTGTGCTTCCACTCTTTGCCAGCCCGCCTTGGTCTTCGGCCCGGCCCCTGCACGACGCAGGTCACCGGACAGCAGGCTGGACCCACAAGGAATGCTCCCTGCGGGGCCAAGATATTAGGCGTCGGCCCCCACCCACGCCCACCCCGAACCAACTACCCTTCCTCCCTGTGCCGCTCCCCCTTATCCACAACCCATTGTCTACCCAGTCTTTAGATAGACCACGGTGCCCTTCGCCCCTCATCATCGGGGGCGTTCCCCTCGCCACACCCCTCCTCCTGGCCCCCATCGCCGGCTATTGCGACCTGGCCTTCCGCACCATCTGCCGCGAGTGGGGCGGCGTGGGCCTCGCCTGTACCGACCTCTTGAGCCCCCAGGGCCTCCTCCGGGGCACCGCCACCAGCCTCGACCTCGCCAAAACCAACGACTTCGACAAGCCCGTCGGCATGCAGCTCTACGGCAGCGACCCCGAGATCATGGCCCAGGGCGCCCGCTGGGCCGTTGAGCACGGCGCCACCATCGTCGACATCAACATGGGCTGCCCGGTGGACAAGGTCACAAAGAAAGACGGCGGCAGCAAACTACTGACCGACGTGTCGAAAGCGGTGGCGATTGCAAAGCGGGTGCGGCAAGAGCTGGACAGAATGCCGTTGAGTGACGAGGAGTGGAGGCGAAGGATCGGTGGCGAGCCGGCATTCGGCGTTCGAGATTCCTCGGCCACCACCCGCACCGTCCCCCTCACTTGCAAAGTCCGCCTCTGCTGGCACACCGCCGACTACGACGCGGGCCTTGCCTGCTCACCCCACCTGGCACGGCAACTGGCCGACGTGGGCGTTGCCGCCGTCACCGTCCACGGGCGCACCACGGAGGACAAGTTCTCCGGCACCGTCCGCCTCGACGGCATCAGGCGTGTCGTCGAAGCGGTGAACGGCGCGATCCCCGTCGTCGGCAACGGGGACGTGCGCGAGCCCGTGGACGCCGCACGCATGCTGCGGGAGACCGGCTGCAGCGGCGTCATGATCGGCCGCGGGGCCCTCTCCACGCCCTGGATCTTCCGTGACATCTGGCACTACCTCTGCACGGGCGAACTGCTGGCGCAGCCCACCGAGCCCGAGATCCTGGCGACCATCGCCCGCTACCTCGACATGATGGAGTCCCAGCGCGACCAGCGATACGCGCTCTTCCAGATCCAGCGCCGCATCTCCTGGTTCGCGAAGCGCATGCAGCGCCCGCTCGACAACGGCAAGATGGAGAGCATCAAGCCCTTCAAGGAGGCTGTCCGCACCGCAAAGACGACCCAGGAAGTTCGCGACGCTCTCGCCCGCTTCGGCGCTGGTGAATTGCGGGGAGGTGTCGACAGCCCTACCGAGACGGCCCAGGCGGAATGAGCCTGGCCACGCCCGTCCTGCCTTGCGGACCCCATTGTCATCAGCCCACGTACATGAATATTGACGAAACGCGGCTTTCCGTGTCCAACAGACCTCCGCCGCGCTCTATAGACATACAGAAGGACTCACCATGAAGACCCGCCGCTCGATGTGCCCGCGCAATTCCCCATACGCCCGGGCCGCGTCAGCATGGCGCGGCCTTGCGTGGTCTGTCACGCTCGCCGCCGGGTCATTGCATGCGCAGGTGGCCACCCTGACGGATCAGGCCTCATTCCTGTCCGCGACGGGAGCATTGGCCGAACCCGACGTCCCAAGCCTCGGCCTCATCGGTCGCACGGGCGCCACGTACACACTGGGCCACCTGACATTCGCTGTCTCCACCACCGACCCCGCCACGGCCCTCATCATGCAGGACAGCACGTCCCTGAACCCCGGCAACGAAGTCCTGATGAGCAGCGTGGAAGACCTGGACGTATACGTGGACCACCCGATCACCTCCATCGGGTTCTTTTTCGTCGAGGGCACAACCCCCGAATTCTGCACACCAGTATGCCCCTGCACCGACGCGACGTTCCACGTCACGCTCCTCCTGGGGAACGAACCGGTCGCCGCCACCTCGTTCAACGCGCCCGACGACGCGCTCGCGTTCTACGGACTTCTCAGCTGCGCCCTCTTCGACCACGTCCAATTCAGGGATACCTCGCTGGCGTGCGACAATGAAATGTGGGGCAGATTCTGGATCGGCGCCGCACCCTGCGGTCCCACCTGCGACAGCGTCGACTTCAATAATGACGGGCTGTTCCCCGACACCGCCGACATCGACGACTTCCTGAGCGTCTTCAGCGGCGGAACCTGCACCAACGACCCGGACTGCGGCGACATCGACTTCAACAACGACGCCCTCTTCCCGGACACGGCCGACATCGACGCGCTGCTCAGCGTGTTCTCCGGCGGACCCTGCGTGTGAGCGGTCGGCCTTAGTCCCCGATCAACCACGACGGCAGCGTCACGTTCGTGTCCACGCCCACCACCTTGAAGTCCGGCATCCCCGCGCTGCCGCTCCACGCACGCCCGTCGAGCGTCTCATCGCCGGCCCGCGGCGTACGCACGCGCAGCGTCCGCACATTCGACACACCCAGGCTTGAGAGGTCAACCGCGATGAACGTCACCGACTCGTAGCCTGTGACTTGCAACTTCCGATCAAACACCGCTGCGTTCGCCGCGGGGCTGCACTCACGGCCGACATCGCACCCCAGCACGACAGCCCTCCCCACCTCCATACCGCGCTCGTCCAGCGCCTGCACCGTCACCGCGTCGCCCGCGCGCCCGGCGCTGCGCTCAAAGAACAGCAGTTCGGGCAGCGCATCCGCCCCCGCGCAGTTGTCCGTCACCGCCGCGTCAAACACAAGATCAAACGAGAACTCGCACGCGCGGTCCACGTCCACGCACTGGTTCAGGTTCGTGCTCGTCGCCGCCGCCGCGATCGACGGCCCTGCCCGCTGCAGGTCTTCCCGGCTCAGGAGCCCCGGCGCGTCGTCGAACATGCCCAGCGTCATCGTGGGCGTTGGCGCCGTCGCTTCAGGCCCGCGCACCAGACGCACCGCGTCGGCAGGCCCGTCCACGCGCACGTTCCGCGACTTTGATGCGGCCACAAACTCGCGAAGCGTGAAGCCCGCGCCCAGCGACACCCCATCGACAGTCACATCACCCTTGTACCCATCGCTGGCCCTGACGAGCACATCCGCCGCGACACCCTCACGGTCGGCCTGCGTGGAAAGGACGTCTGGCGCCCCGGTCGTACCTGTCCCAGCCACCGTCGCCGTGGCATGCGTAGCGGCAAAGGTCTTGGACGCTGCGCTCGATGCGATCACGGGAACGCCGGCCCGCGCGTGCCTCGCCAGTGCGGCCTGGTGCTCGCCGTCCGCACGCTCCTCGATGACAATCCGCTTGGCGATCGGCGCGCGAGTGCGCGCCTTCCCGGACGCACCGCCGTCGCCCGCGCCCATCACCACCGCGCACGCCAGCACCACGCCCAGCATCCGCGCAAGACGCACACACAACACACCAACAGCCACGCGCTGGTCCATCGCATCTCCAGTTCAGTGAACGGTTCACCCTGTTGTCGGACGTTCCGCCCCCGCGCTCGCCCCCCGATCCCAACCCGAACCCGTCCCAGCGGAACCTGTGCGGGTTGTGACGTGTGGGCGGCACACTCCGCACCAACCCATTCGACTCCCCCCGCCTCCCCCCCAACCATTGCTCCCCGGAGACTGGGCGTTCGCCCCTCCGGCCCCGACCGGAGCACCCCATGTCCCACGTCAACGTCTTCGCTAACGCACTCAAACGCCTCGACGCCGCCTCCAAGCATGAGATGGTCCACCCCGAGACCCTTCAGCGCCTCAGCCAGCCCAAGCAGTTCATCGAGGTCTCCATCCCCGTCCGCATGGACAACGGCAGCCTCCGCATCTTCACCGGCTACCGCTGCAAGTACGACGACACACGAGGCCCAGCCAAGGGCGGCATCCGCTTCCACCAGGACGTTGATCCCGCCGAAGTCAAGGCCCTCGCCTTCTGGATGACCTTCAAGTGCGCCTGCGTGGGCCTCCCCTTTGGCGGCGGCAAGGGCGGCGTCATCGTCGACCCGTCCGAACTCTCGCAGGCCGAACTCGAACGCCTCTCCCGCGGCTACATGCGCGCCATCGCCTTCGCCGTCGGCGTCGATGTCGACGTCCCCGCGCCCGACGTCAACACCGGCCCTCTCATCATGGCCTGGATGAGCAACGAGTACGCCGTCGTCACCGGCAAGTGCGAGCCGGGAGTCATCACCGGCAAGCCCGTCGCCGTCGGCGGCTCACTCGGTCGCGACGACGCCACCGCCCGCGGCGGCTTCTACATCCTCAAGGAACTCGAAAAGCGCATGGGCTTTCGCTCGGGCCGCACCGTTGTCATCCAGGGCTTCGGCAACGCGGGCGAGAACATGGCCCGCCTCTGCCACGCCGACGGGTACAAGGTCCTCGCCGTGTCGGACTCCAACGGCGGCGTACACAACCCGAGCGGCCTGGACATCCCCGCCCTGATCGCGGCGAAGAAGAAGAACGGCATCATCAACCGCGAGGGCGCAAAGGGCGCGAAGGACGTCTCCAACAAGGAAATCCTTGAAATCGCCTGCGATCTCCTCGTCCCCGCCGCGATCGAAAACGTCATCACGGGCGACAACGCGAACAACATCAAGGCCAAAGCCGTCCTCGAACTCGCCAACGGCCCCTGCACCCCCGAGGCGGACGCAATCCTCTGGAAGCGCGGCATTACCGTGGTGCCCGACATCCTGGCCAACGCGGGCGGCGTGACCGTGTCATACTTCGAATGGACGCAGAACAAGGCCGGCTTCTACTGGGACCTTGAAGAAGTCCACGAACGCCTCCAGAAGAAGATGACCCGCGAGTACGTCGAGATCGCCGACTTCGCAAAGTCCAAGAACATCGACCTCCGCACCGCCGCCTACGCCCACGCCCTCCACCGTCTGGGGCCCGCCCTGGAGAGCACAGGTACGAGCCGGAACTACGCCAAGGAATGACGGCTCCCTCTCCCTCCCCCTCGGGGGAGGGTCGGGGTGGGGTGGAAAGCGTGGTCACCCATGCCTCCGTGCCACTGAACGTGCATGACGGTCGGTACGGCCATGCAGCCTCAACCCCGTGCCCCTGACCTCGCGAGCTTTGGCGCGAGGTCGGGGGAGTTCGTGAACCTACCGCATGGATGTGTCACCTGTCGGTGATGGACCTGTAGAACTGCTTGTGATGCGCGGCACGCTCGGCGTACTCCTTCGCATATCGCTTGGCGACTTGCTGTAGTTCGGCCCCGCAATGCGGGCAGAATGAGATATGAACTGATGCACAGACATTGACGCTTGCCGGCAGTGGTTTGCCCGCTAGTTTCACCTCATCACCAGATTCCACTCCGCGAGACTGAAGGACAAAATGAATTTGACCGTGGTCTTCTCGCAAGACAACCGAGTGACCACGCTCGCCGGCACTGCACAGAAGGTCAGTCATGAAGAAACAACATGCGTCAATGTGATCGTTGTGGTGCATGACATTCGCATCCGCCCGGTGCCGCGACTACGCCGCTCTGGGCGTAGTCGTACTCCGCGAGCCGTCCGCACAAACTACGAAATCCGACCTGCAGGATTGCGTGGCACAAGTACTATCGATTCCCCGCCACACTCCTCATCCCCTCACTCCTGTCATACCCCTCCGGCCACGCCGCGTGCAACTTGCTCAAAAACCGCGCCCGATACTCCGCCTCCCCGGTCTTGTACTGCCCGCTGTTCTGCGTGAACGCGTACCGCTCCCTGATCGCAAGATCAATGTTCTTGATCCGCTCCTCCGGATACGGGTGCGTGGACAGAAACTCCGGCTCGCGCCCCTGCTTTTCCAGCGACGCCAGTATCTCCATCACCTGCCGCTGACCAATGGGGTTGTACCCCGCGCGGCTCATGTACCTCAGGCCCAGTTCATCCGCCTCGCTCTCCTGGTCCCGGCTGTACGACAGCAGCGCTATCTGCGCCACCTCCCCCGAAATCTGGCTCACGTCCACCCCTGTTGTCGCCCCCACCAGCACGCTGAAAAGCCCCGAGCCCAGCGCCGCCTTCGTCTGGTCTCCATACCGCTCGGACGTGTGCTTCGCCGTCACGTGCCCGATCTCATGCCCCAGCACCCCCGCTAACTGCGCCTCGCTCGTCATCTTCTCCGCAAGCCCGCGGCTCATGAACACCTTACCGCCAGGCAGCGCGAACGCGTTCACCACGTCCGAGTTTAGCAGCGTGAACTCCCACGGCAGATCCACCATCGATGGGTCGTCCTGCCCCACCTGCGCCACCAGCTTCCGCCCCACCTCCGTCACGTAGTCCCGCAGCTCCTGCTTCTGCACCACCCCGCCCATTTCCTGGGTCATCTGCGGACCGTACGTCGTGCCGATCTCGAGCTCCTGCTGCCGCGAGAGGCCCAGGTACTGCTTGCGCCCCGTGGTCGGGTTGGTCTCACACCCCGTGGCAAGGAAAAGCACCGCCGCCAACGCCCCCAACGCCACTGCACGCAATGACTTCATGACAACCTCCAAACCCACCCCCATACACACTCCCGCCATCATTGGAGATGAGCCGGGGCACCATTGTTTACCACCTCACGCGTACTCCCCCGCTCCACCCTAACTTTGCCTTGAGTGACCCTTCCCTCCCCCACACCTGGGGGCGTGCAGGCGTCCGCCCCAACCCCTACCGCTGCCTGTTGATACACGTGCTTCTCCCGGTGAGCTTACCTGGATGGCCACACCCGTTCCCATCCCGAACACGGCCGTTAAGCATCCAGGGCCGATGGTAGTCCGTCGAGGGCGAGAGT